>JAEIOE010000040.1 GCA_016342455.1 Mycoplasmatota bacterium
ACCTACTCTCGTAGGCTTTTTCTAGTTTTTCTTTATTTCATTTTTTCAAATACAATTTCCTATTAAATAAAAAAAGGCTAAATTTAGCCTTTTATTTTGCGTATTTTTTAAACAATCTGTCAAACTCTTTTTCATCATTTACAGATGGGATTACATCTTCAAATTTCTGTAAACTCCAAATTTCTGTTTGACTAACTGATTGATTTGGAAGGATTTCTGTTAATGGACTAAGTGTTTCTAATTCCATAAATAAGTCTTTCGTATAGGTTTCATAATTAACATTATTATCTGGATAATTTAATCCTTCTATTCTGTCAAAATATTTGGTATAAGCTATGTCTTCTGTTAAATACAGGATTTTTCCTTCATTTACTCTCATCCCTACTTTAAAAGGACTTTGGTTTCCCGGTTCCATTCTTAAAGCAAAATACTCAGCCCCATAATAAGCTCTTGGGTCATTGTTTTTTGCACCAAATGACCAGAAAGAATAATATCTTTGAGGATTGAAACCAGATTCATCATTTGGTAATTTTACTATTTCAAGTCCAGGACCTTTACACATTGATAAAGACCAACTAGATAAGGTTTTATTGATAGAAGATTTATTTGTAATTGTTCCTACAAATTTGACATCTTTTTCGTTAACAAATGATAGTTCAATAGAGAGCTGAATATCATTGTAAATTTGTTTTTCTTGAATGAATACAAAAGTATCATCTGTTCTTTTGTATTCACAAGGATTTTCGTCTGGATAATATGTGCTATAAGATTCTGGTGATCTCCACAACCTATGTCCACCTAATCCCCACCAAGTAGCTCCCTTATAGAAAATTTTATCCATTTCTGATGTATTTAAAAACTGTTCTCTTTCGATATCTTGAGAAAAAATATTTTCTCCCTCTAGTAAACGATAACTTATGACTCTGGGTCCTAAATCTAAGGTAACTATTAGTTCAGCTGATTCACTTGTTATCTTCAAGCATTTTCCATAATTTTTATAGTTTATTTCTTCTTGTTTAATTTTCATATTAACTATCCTCTCTTAAATCTAATCTATAACATGCATAAGTAATAAATTTATCACTGTTATGAGCTTTTTCTACTTCATCATTAAGATAAGTAAAACCTAAAGATTCTGCTAAATTCCTTGAAGCGACATTTTGATTATCTGTCCAAATATCAAATAAGTAAAAATTGTTTTCTTTCTTTAAAAAATCTATCACACATTGAAGCGCTTCTGCCATATAGCCAAATCCTCGATACTCTGGATACAATGAATAACCAAATTCAATAGTCATTTCTTCCCAGTTAATATTCCAAGCAGATATTGTTCCTATTGGTTTCTTTCTGTCCTTTTTTACAATCATCCAAAACAATGATTGATATAAATGTTCTTTAAACATTCTTTCAAAATAATCATGTACATCCTTTTTTGATTTAGCTACTTTGTAATCAGTAAAGGGATAGTTATTTGGATTACTTAAATATTTGTATTGTGCTCTTACATCTGATTTAATAGGTAATCTTAAATTGAGTCTTTCAGAACTTAGTTCAAGGTATTTAAGTTTTGGCATTGCTTTTCCTATTCACGAAAACATTGATTACCATCAATATCCCCGATATGATTAATACACTAAACTTCAATACTGTAAAAATACCTGCAATAGACCCAAATAATTGAGGTATCCCCACTAGTAATTTAATATCTATTAAACTGTTTTCTAAGAAATCAAAGAGCATCGCTATTAGTGGTAGTATAACAATATTTGAATGTTGTTTGTTTATAAAGTCAAAAAGAAAACAAAGTGCTGGGTAGAAACTTAGAATAAAAACATAATCCAATAAGTGCATATACAGATAAGCATTTACTTCATTTGTTGTTAAGCTGTTTAGTGTCGCTGAGAAATAACTGCCAGTATAGAAAAACTGTGTATCAAGTACCAAAGCCATGTTTAAATGAGCGTTTAAGCCCAAGACTTTAGTAAGCATGAGAACATAACTAATTAAAGCTATTATAGCTAAAATTATTACAGTTTTCCATTTGTTATTTTTTGATATCCAAGCATATAATTTATTCATCAGAACACCTCTTTTTAATATTATATACTAATATAAGTGAAATTTGTACTTTTATCAAATTTTCAAAGAAAAAGATGATAGAAATATATATTCTCTATCATCATAGTTTTTCTAAATTATATTACTTCTTTAATTCTACAACAAATGTTGTAAGATCATCAATGCTTTCAAAAGAAATATTTCCTTTTAATTTATCAACAATCTTTTTCGTTAAGGTAAGGCCAACACCGGTTGAATCTTGGTTCTTCTCTTTATCAGAAATATAGAATAATTGAAATACTTTGTCAAAGTCTTCGGTAGGAATAATTTGTCCTTTATTTGTTATTGATAGAACAAAACTATCTTCTGAATCTTTTAACGATATTTTAATTTGTTCTTCTTTATCTGAATATTTTATGGCATTACTTAATAAGTTCAATATGATTTGATAACTAAGTTCTTTGTTATTTTTGATTTTAATCTCATCCATATCTAGATCAAAGCTTAGCTTCTTCACTTCCCATTTTAATTGTGTCATTTGAATCACATTACGAATTTGTTCCGTGATAGAGTAATCATCATCTTTTGCGATAATAGATTTACTATCGATAATAGAAATTTGTAACATATTATTCGTTAGATTCGATAATCTCTGAGTTTCACTAATAATAATGTCGAGGTATTCTTTCTTTTCAGCAACAGATAACTCCCTCTCATCTACCATTTCAGCATAGCCTCTAATTACTGACAAAGGTGTTTTAAATTCATGGGAGAAATTTCTAATGAATTCTTTACTTAAGTATTCATTCGCTTTCAGTTCTTGGGCCATTAAATTGAAATTTTCAGATAATCGAGATATTTCATCATAACCCCTTGTATTCAAGTGAATATCAAAGTCACCTTTTTTTACACAAATAGTAGCCTTTTCTAGATTTTTAACTCTTTTAACAATTACTTTGTTTAACGTAACTGTAAAAACTGCGGTAGCCAAAAAGATAGTAATTAAAGCGCCAAAGAAGATTAATTCTTCCGTAACTGTTTCGTGAAAATGACTACCAAACACCAGAAGCATCAATAATCTCGCTATTGTTCCTGTTACCAACATTGAAAAACTTGCGATCAGTAGGACTTTTATACTTATTTTACTCATAATAATACCACCTTATAGCCTAAACCTCTCACTGTAATAATTTCGAATTTGTCAATTTTTACTTTTTCTCTGAGACGCTTAATATGTGTATCAACTGTTCTTTCATAGCTTTCATTATCATAACCCCAAATCTCATTCAAGAGTTGTTCTCTCGTAAATATTTGATTTGGTGAAGACAATAATTTATATAATAAATCAAATTCTTTTATTGTAAGTTCGACTGGTTTTTTATCGATTAAGCATGCTTTAGAGTTGAAATCTAAGTGAAGAGCACCTAATGTATAGGTGCTTTCACTGACAATTTTATATCTTCTTAATAATACTTTTATTCTTAACAATAATACCTTCATGTCTACAGGTTTTACGAGGTAATCATCAGCTCCATTACTGAAACTTTTTTCTTTATCATAATATGATTCTAAAGCCGTTAACATGATAATTGGAATGTTTTCATTCATATATCTTATTCTTTTTATTAAAGTGTTTCCATCAGTTCTTGGCATCATAATATCTGTAACTACTAAATCAATATAATTATTTTCAAATAGTTGATAAGCTACTTCACCATTTTCTGCTTGAAATACGACATAGCCATTTTTTTCCAGATTCTTTGAGATAATAGTTCTTAAACGAAAATCGTCTTCCACTACAAGCACTTTTAACATGAAACCACTCCTTATATAATTTATTCTGTTCTTAATGCAGTTACAGGATCTTTATTTGCAGCTATCTTACTAGGTATAATACCTGAAATTAATGTTAATAAACAACTTAATATTATTAACCCAGCTACATATGTAATTCCAAGACTTGCAAATTGTGATACACCGATTAAGTTGCCTAAAATTGCGTTTACTGGTATCGATAGTATAGCATAGAATACTACACCTATTATACCTGAACTTAGACCGATTAACAATGATTCGGCAGTAAAGATTCTTGAAATGTCTTTCTTTCTAGCACCTAAACTTCTCATAATACCAATTTCTTTCGTTCTTTCAATTACTGATACGTATGTAATAATACCAATCATGATTGATGAAACAACTAAACTGATTCCTGCAAAAGCAGCTAAAATAATAGTTATCGTGTTCACCATACTAGAAATCGTATCTGATAATACTTCAGCTAAGTCAGTATACACGATTGTATCTTCTTCTGTTAGACCAACATTGTATTCATCTAAATATGTTTTGATTTCATCTTTAGCTTCGAATGATTTTGGATATATTTGTATTGCTGTAGGAGTTGAGTCCCCACCAATTACTTGCATTATAGTATCAAATGTTAACACTTCGTTAAAAGCTTGACCTGTCAATACGTTTGTGTCTAGTGAATCTTTTTGAGCAACGACAACATCTGATAAAGAAGCATCATCTAACATATACTCTGTTAATTCCATCGTATAGGCTATACCTGTATTCAATACTTCAGAAGAAGCATCTGCATTTACTCTTATAATACCAACGATTGATAAAGTAATTGCATCTGCATCATTATACATAGCTCCTAAGTTTGAATTAGGAACAAATACTTCTCCTACTTGTGTATAAAACACATTGTTAGGAATTACTTTATATTCTTTCCCTATGAAATCTGCAAAAGTGTATTCTTCTTCTATATCAAATCCTAAAGCATCTAGGATATCTGTATCTAGTTGATTAGAACTATCTACTACTAAGAGCACTTCATTATAACTAGTAGGATACGTTCCTTCTAAAATATCATATTGAGATTCGATAAACGCCTGGTTATCTGGTAATTCTTCATAAGCTGAAGTTCCCCCAAAGAATCCATTGCTAGCTGCATTATCTACTTCCACTAGATCATAAGAACCTGATGGTGTTTCCGTTAATAGTTGAAGTGAAATAGCTCTTGTGTATGAAATAGAGTTATATAAATCACTATCTAGATTACCAACATGTTCTAATACATCTTCTGTAAAAACATTTGTATGTAATACCGTACTAGCCGATTCATCGTACGAATAGATTACCGAACCTTCTGGAAACTCAACACTTGTTTCTTCGTTATCCGTAAATCTAGCTGGCGGACCTGTTTGAAATGCTACCACTTGACTTGATATTGTAATTGGGAATCCAGCTAGTGAATCACTTTCTAAATCTCCAACATAACTAGTCATACCATTTGAAATGGCTAATACGAGAGCAATCCCAACAATACCAATACTACCAGCAATAGCTGTAATAATTGTTCTACCTTTTTTTGTGATCAAGTTTTTAAAACTTGATCTGATAGCTGTCCAGAAGTTCATTGATGTTTTTGTATTTACTAAGTTTCCACCATATTTAGTGTCGCCGTTTGCTGGATTTGAATCCGCTACTATCTCACCATCTAATAGATTGATTAATCTATCACTGTATTTATTTGCGATTTTAGCATTATGGGTAACCATAATTACTAATCTATCTTTTGATATTACTTTAATCAATTTCATGATTTGGTCTGATGTTTTACTATCTAATGCGCCAGTTGGTTCATCAGCTAGTAAAATCTTAGGATTATTTACAAGCGCTCTTGCGATTGCAACTCGTTGCATTTGACCACCAGATAATTGGTTTGGTCTTTTTTTAATTTCGCTTTTCAGACCAACTTCAATTAATACTTGTATTGATCTTTCTTTTCTCACCTTAGCCGATACACCAGATAAGGTTAATGCCATTTCTACATTTTCTAATACCGATAAATGAGAAATTAGATTATAGTTTTGGAAAACGAAACCAATTGTTGTGTTTCTGTATGCATCCCAATCACTATCTTTATATTTTTTCGTAGATAATCCATCTATCAACAAATCTCCACTTGTATATTTATCTAATCCACCTACGATATTTAACATTGTGGTTTTCCCACAACCTGATGGACCTAAAATAGATACGAATTCATTCTTTCTGAATTTTAAATCTATATTTTTCAGCGCTTTAACTGTTGTATCACCAGCATAATAATCTTTACTTAAATTTCTTAATTCTAACATTTTATATATACTCCTTTTTCTAAGTTGTTTTTTCGAACACTTGTATTATAGCTTTTGAATTTGAACTGAATGTGAAATCAAAAAAAAACTAGAATTTTTTTATTCTAGTTCATATTTTTTTAAAACAAAATTTTGAATAGTTATATTAATCCCAACGACGAGGATCCCCTTTTATTGTATCTAAGAAATTCATGTCTTCATGTTTTATTTCAAAATCAAGTTGTGCGTTTTGAATGATTCTTTCCTCATGATTCGATTTTGGTAAAGCCACTACTCCTTTTTGTAATAAATACCTAATACATATTTGAGCAGTTGAAACGTCATATTTCTTCGCTACTTTTTCTATTTCCTTATTTGATAATAGGTAACCTATTCCTAAAGGAGAATAAGCTTCAATAAAGATATTGTGATTTTTACAATACTCAATTGTTTCTGATTGATCCATACCAATAAAGTAACCTATTTGATTTACTTGAGGTACTATTTCACAGTTATCAATAATATTATCTAAATCATTCGGAGAAAAATTAGATACTCCTATCGCTTTTATTTTACCAAGTTTATAGTATTTTTCTAATACTTTATATACTTCAATATTTCCTGCTTTACAATCCTTACCCATATCAGACCAAGGCCATGGAGCATGAATTAAATATAAATCGATATAATCTAAATCTAAATTATTCAATGATTCAAGAAAAGCTTCTTCAGCTGCTAAATAATCTTTTACTTCAGCTGGAAGTTTCGTTGTTACAAAGATTTCTTCTCTTGAAAATTCTGAATCTTTTAAAGCTTTTCCAACAGATTCTTCGTTTCCATAGGCTAAAGCTGTGTCAATATGCTTATATCCGTTCTTTAAAGCCATAGAAACAGATTTGTAGGCAACAGGCCCGTTCGGTATTTGCCATGTTCCAAATCCGATTTTAGGGATGTGTACGCCATTGCTTAATTTGTATGTTTTTTGATATTCTTTCATTTTATCTCACCTGACTCATAAATTTTTTGAATTCTTCTGTTTTTGGTTTGTCTAGCATTTCCGGTAATCCATGTTCGTGAATTTGACCTTCATGCATATATATTACATAATCAGCAAAGTCCTTAACGAAACTCATCACATGAGTTACAAAGATAAATTCTTTACCTGAATCTCTCAGTTCTTCCACGGCTGTTAATACCTCATTTGTTAGAATAGGATCTAAAGAGGCTGTTGGTTCATCTAAAAAGATAATTTCAGGGTCTACTGATAATGCTCGAGCAATTGAAGCTCTTTGTGCTTGGCCGCCTGATACGTTTTTAGGGATTTTATTCACTTGATCTGCTAAATGCATTTGTTCAAGCCTAGACATCGCAATGCTTTCAGCTTCTTCTTTCGTTTTACCTCTTGTTTTTTCAAGAACTAAGGTAATGTTTTTCTTTAAAGTAAGATGGGGAAATAAGTTATGATTTTGAAATACAAAACCCACCTTCTTCTTATAGTCTTCATTTCCTATTACTTCAACACCATTAATAGTAATATTTCCTGATGTTGGTTTTTCCATACCAGATAACAATCTAATCAAAGTAGATTTCCCAGAACCTGATACACCTATGATAGCAATAGACTTATATTTATCTAAACTAAAGTTTAAATTATTTAATACTTGTACATCGTATTCGTGTTTTAAGTGCTCTATAATTAGTCTCATATTTCTAACATCATTCCCGCAAATTTCGCTAAGGCTGATAAAGGAATTGTAATAATTAAGTACATTGCCCATAACAGAATAAATCCTTCAATAAAGAAGAAATTACGTAATGTTTCGGAGTAAATCAATTGATAAATTTCTGGATAACTTAAGACATGTAACAAAGCGCTCCCTTTAATAATCAACGAAAAGTTATTCATTAAAGGTGGCATAAGTATCCTTATCACTTGGGGAACAATAATATAACGATATTTTTGATAGGACGTAAAACCAAATAAATCCATCGCCATATACTGCTCTTCTGAGATGCTTGAAAAAGCAGCTTTGAAGACATTATGCATATATGGAGACATATAAATGATAATTCCTATGATACCTAATCTATGTAGACCAGCTTGAGAATTACTTCCACTCATAAAAGCAGGGCCAATCACAAATGCCATGACAATAATCATCACTAGCAAAGGTGTCCCATAAATAATTTCTGTAAAAACATCTACTAAAGCTCTAAAGTATTTCACTTTTGATTTTGACATCAAATAGAATATAAACCCAATAATCATCGAACCAAATAATGACAAGATAGAAACAAATAGCGTTCTACCTAGTGAAGGTAAAATTTTAGGCAATATATTCTCAAATGGCTCTAGTGTAAAATTTTGTGTTTGTCTTAAAACTACAAATAAAATTAGTGCAAAAAAAGTAAGTAAAGCTAAAGAGTAGTTAATTACTTTTTCTTGTTTATTCATTTATAAAAAATCCAATCCATATCTTCCAAGTTCTTCCATAATAATGGTATCCCATTCCGCTTTAAGAATGTCATAAAGACCTCCAGTTTCAACAAAGGTAGTGTCAAAAGTTTGTATTTTGACCTACTTTTTTCTTATTTTTATACTCTTCATTTTAATAAAAAAAGAGTAGTTAATCCCGTGTTATAATGAATGTGCAACCATCACATTAAAGGAGATTAACTACCCATGGAAAGTTTAACACATTTTATTGAAACTTTAAAGACTTTAGAACTAAATATTTTTATTATCAATACGAATTTAGAACCATTAATAATTAATCAGTATATTCCACCTCATTTAGAAGAGTTAACAAAGGATCCAGAAATCAATAAATACATTGATTCAATCAATCATCAATTACTCCTGAATTTAAAGACAAAATTATTGTTGAGAAGTCTAAATTTACAATTTCAACTTCTCTTCCTAAATATTCTCCTAATGCATATGCTATATCTACCGATATGCCTTCAGGATTACTTTCTGAATCTGTTGATTCAAATGGAGGATATCTTAAATCCATCCCAACTTTTAAAACATCTGTTTCAGCTCCGCCGCAAGCATTTAAAAACCCTACAGCCAAAACCAATATATTAATGATAATATTTTTTTCATTATACCACCTGCCTATGTAAAGATAATACCATATTCAAGATATTTTTATGGACGATTTGCTATATGTCTTATATTAATAAAGAGAAAGTTAAATTACAACTTTCTCTTTATTTACTAGTTTTATCTTCTTAAATAAATGATCTAATCATGTTAACGTCTTTATCTCCACGACCTGATAAGTTGATAATAATCACTTTATCTTTAGATAGAGTTTTCGCTAATTTTACCCCATTAGCTAAGGCATGACTTGATTCAATTGCTGGGATGATTCCTTCTAATTTTGATAGTTCTAAAAAGCCATCGATTGCTTCTTGATCTGTAGCTGATTCATAATTTACTCTTTTAATTGATTCAAGATAAGCATGTTCTGGACCAACACCAGGATAATCTAGACCAGCAGAGATGGAATACACAGGAGAAATTTTTCCTTCTTCATCAAATACACATTTGGTATTCATTCCATGAATTACTCCTTCTTTACCCTTAGCCATCGTCGCTGCGTGTTTATTTGTTTCCAAACCTTCACCAGCAGCTTCCACACCAATCATCTTTACTTCTTCATTTGGTAAGAAATCTGTAAATAAACCAATTGCATTAGATCCCCCACCAACACAAGCTACTAAATAATCCGGAAGTTTTCCCTCTACTTCAAGGATTTGTTTCTTCGCTTCTTCACCGATTATTTTTTGAAAGAATTTCACCATTGTAGGATAAGGATGAGGTCCAACTGCTGAACCTAATAAATAGAATGTATCCTCTATACGTTCAACCCATTTTCCGATTGCGAAATCAACAGCATCAGCTAAGGTAGCTGTTCCTTGATCAACTCCAGTTACTTTAGCCCCTAACATTTCCATTCTGAAAACATTAAGTTCTTGTCTCTCCATGTCAACTCTTCCTTGGAACACTTCGCATTCCATTCCAAACATAGCTGCGGCTGTAGCTGTAGCTACACCATGTTGTCCAGCTCCTGTTTCAGCTATAATCTTTGTTTTTCCCATTCTTTTAGCTAATAGTATTTGACCAATTGTATTGTTAATTTTATGTGCTCCCATATGATTTAAGTCTTCTCTTTTAAGATAAATCTTAGCACCACCATATTTTTCAGTTAAGTTTCTAGCAAAGTATAAAGGACTAGGTCTTCCAACATAGTTCTTTAAATAATATCTATATTCCTCAATAAATTTAGGGTCTTCCTTAGCTTCTAAAAAAGCCTCGTTTAATTCGTTTAATGCATCTACTACTACAGGTGGTACAAATTGTCCACCGAATTGTCCGTATTGAAATTTCATAATATTCTCCTTCGTATTTTTCATATTTTTACTTTTTGTTTTTATTTCTACTTTCAAATTTTTCTCTTCTATTTAGATTTTCTCTTCATGTTCCCATTAGTATCTCTCCTTTTACAATAAAAAAATCCCCTACACAAAAATGTGTAGAGGACGTTATCAACAACGTGGTGCCACCTCAGTTTAGTTTCCTTAGAAACCCTCTTGGAGTACTATCATACCCTAACTCTATAACGGGAGTTCCCGTAGTATCATACTTGATTCCGATACTCTCTCATAAGTCCATTCAGTAACTCTCTTATTACTAGCTTCCACCAACACTAGCTCTCTTTAAATAAAAAGTGTTACCTACTACTCTTAATCAATGATTTATTGTAAAACATTATAGTATCTATTCTTTACTTTGTCAACTCTAAAATCAAAAAAAGATTAATATATATAAAATCACCTTAAATATTAACTAAATCTTAAATCGGATAGCGAATTCTTTACTTTGTCAAAACACGCATATATAATGAATAACGTTAAAAGGGCATAAAAGTAGCGCTCAAACTGTATTTTGACTGGAAAATAAAGGAGGATGAACATTATGTACAAAAAAATAATAGCAATACTCATAGTGGCAATCCTTTTAGTTGGAACAGGGACTGCTTATGCTTATTGGGAAAATTCAAATTCTATCACAACTGAAACAATTAATGTAGGTTACGGTCTTACATTAAAAATGGAAGCTTTAGCTAAAGTCCCAGAAGGAAAAATATTAGTTCCAGAAGGTGAAGCTATTAGAGATAATGATATCGAAGAAGTTATTTTAACATATCGTGTAAATATAACTGAAGAAATAAGTAAAAATTTAGATTTATTGGTTGGCGTAAATAACATATTGATAGGTGGAGACAGTACTTATTCTGATTTAGTTAACATAGACATTCAACAAAGTTCAGACACAGTAAATAATAATGCTGTATTAATTACTATAACAGTTACAATTATCGAACCAAGTAGTTATGAAATTTATAGTAAAATTGTGAACCAAAACATAAGTTTTACCATTAGTTTTGATGCAAGTAACGGTGTTGATTAATAATATCTTATATAGCTAGATTAGATACTTTAGTTGTTAAAAATTTTGATTTTAAATTAATAAAAAGTTCTTCTTCAACTTAGACAGCTGCAGTATAATAGTATATAATAGATAAAAGAAAGATAAATTCTATAAATATTAATTATGAAATGAGGTTTTAATAATGACTGAAGAACTAAATACTGTAGAAGAAATCACTCCAGCAGAAAAAATAAAGAAAGAAAAAACATCACTAAAAAAAACAATTAAATTTGTTATTGGAGTATTGTTAATATTCGTTGTAGGTTACCTTGTGTTAAATTATGTTCCATTTATAGCTAAATACGACCATTATGTAATTGTTACACCTAGTATGGATCCTGTAATAGCAGTTAGGGATATTGTAATTATTGACACCTCAAAAACGATTGAAGATATGGAAGTTGGTGAAATCATTGCTTTCTATGTAAATGATATTACTGGCGATGGAGAAAAAGACCTCATTGTCCATTACCTTTACTCCGTTGAAGATGGCGTAATTAAAACAATATCAGTCAATGGTGATGTGGACCCTTGGAATTTAACTGAAGATGATATCTTAGGAGCTCATGTAGGTACTGTTAGAAAACTTGGTGGATTCTTATTATTTGCTTCTTCAACTTTTGGGAAAGTAATATTATTATTGGATGTTGTAGCTGTTTATTTAATATTTGAATTCCTGTTTCCTACCGAAAAAAGTAAAGATAAAAATACGAAAAATCTAGAAAAAACAAAAGAGTCAGAAAAAGAATAATTTCTTTTCTATATATAATAAAGCGATATTTTAGGAGGTGAGTAAATGATGAATAAAACAAAATTATACAAAGGTCTTCTTTTGATACTTTTAGTCATCATTTTGTCCTCAAGTACTGTAATAGGATATTCTTACTTTCATAACTTAAACATTGATCAAGATGAATCTATTACACTTGGTGATTGGTGGACATTAGGAATTCCAATCTCAACGACGCAAGAATTTTATGATTATATGACGAATTTAGACAGCGCTTCTGAAGATAGTTATTATCTAACAAATGATTTAGACTTTTCTGATTTTGACTGGGAATATACCAATGATTTAGATGATGTAATTTTTAGAGGCATTTTGGATGGGAAAAGCCATACAATTAGTAACCTAGAAATATATACTGATTCTACAAGACATACCTATTTCGGATTATTTGCAAGAATTGATGGAGCTACCATTACTAACTTAAATTTTGACAACGTAGAATTATCATTAAACTCATCTGCATTAAATAGTTCTAATATGAGAACGGGATTAATAGCTGGAAGAGTCATTAATGGAACAAGCACAATCTCTAACATTACAATTACAGATAGTGGCGTAAGAGGGACAAGTTTTTATGGTACTGGAGGTCTTGTTGGGCAAGTATATAGTAGTTCTACTATATTAAATATAAGCAATATTAAAACGTCAAACTATAAAGTATTTAGTACTGCAGCATATGTTGGCGGACTAGTTGGATATATATATACAAGTGGTGCCACAGTTAATATATCAAATATAGACTTCTCTGGCGAAGTATACTCAGCTGTTAATAGTTCAAATATTGGAGGGCTTGTCGGAAGAGTTAGATCCGGTTGTACTCTAGATATAGATAAAGCCATCATTGACCTCTCTACGCAAAATACTTTGGAGACTGACCCAGATTACTATATGGAGTATACCGGGAAATATCAAGGTGGTGTTTTGGGTTGGAATCAATCTGATAATGTATCAATAAGAAATGTATTTTTAACTGGTGAATTGATAACAAAATCAACTATTTACGCTAGAAATGTGGGAACATTAATAGGGAGAAATAATGGTTTATATGAAACTTTTGAAGTCTATTACTCACAAGTGAAATTTATTGACTCAAAAGGAAATATTTCATATGTGGCTTATCTACCAAAGGGCGAAATGTCTGAGCTAGTTAGTTTAGCTAGTATGCCAAACATTAGTTGGTGGGATAGTTTTAAAACGAACTTTGATACTGAAAGTATATGGGCACAAAATGATACCGGAAGGCTGATTTTACAGTAGAAAAATTTAAAAACAAACATTGTACTTGACAAAAAAAAAATAATATTATATAATAAACTTAGTTAATAGCAAAACTAGTGAAAACTAGTGACGCAAAACTATAGGGCCTTCCTCGGATGGTAGCCAGTTGCCGTTGTCTTTTAAAGACGAGGGTATTTTTTATTTATAGGGATGAATATTTCTAAATCTTCTTAACAAGATTATAAAAAATACTTAAATTTTATATCGAAAACAACAATTAGTTATCTGAGATTTTGGCCATTGAAAGAAAAAGTATATGAATAATAGCCAAGATCATACTAATTATGTATAAATGCAAAAAGCATTTATCAGTAATTTTCGATTTTGGCTTTTTTAATGAAATGTATTACGATACAAAAAATATAAAATATAAAGGGAGAATTTATTATGAAAAAAAGAATTTTAGCTGTACTTGCATTACTATTATTATTTGGTGGAACAACATTAGCATTTGGTTATTGGGATAATTTAGCACAAAGCGATAACGGGAATCAAGTCGTTATTGGTAAAGGTGTTACAGTAGTTCTTAATGAGTCAATTACACCAACAGGGAATTTAGTTCCAGATCACGCTAGCGTATTAGTAAAAACTGGTGATGTTACATCTCTTGTTTACAATTATACTGTAAGATTAGAAGAAGCTACTACAGAAGATTTAGATTTAGCTGTTTCAGTAGATGCTATTTCAAACCCATTACTAAATGTAGTTGTTACTTCAAACCCTGGCACAATTAGCATGGACGGTGTTACAGTAACAACAGTTGTAGTAACGATAACATTGGATCTACCTAGTGATTTAGCTGCGTATAATTTAGTGGCTGGTGAAACATTAACATTTGATCTTACTTTCACAGCATCTTAATAGTTTATTATAATTAATTAAAAATAATATGAAAAACAGAGAAGCTACTGTTTCTCCGTTTTCTAATAAAAGTAGAGAAGGCGAAAACATGACAATTAGAAATTTATACTCAAAAGTAATTATACTTTTACTTTTTGTACTAGTCTTAGCCTCAAGTACTACTGTAGCATATTCATACTTTGATACCTTAGAACAAGAAACTGGTCCTATATCAGTGAATATAGGTGAGTGGATGATTGGAATAAGTACTGCTCAAGAGTTTTACGACTTCGCCACTAAAACGGACAGTGTCTCAGAAGACAAATACTATTTAGAAAATGACATCGACTTTAGTGGTTTTACGTGGCAATTGAATGCTAGTAATAACAATGTATCTTTTAAGGGCACCTTAGATGGTAATAATTATACTTTAAGTAATCTAACCATTTATACAGATAGTTCTGTTTATGCAAATATAGGAATATTTCCTATTATTAATGGAGGAACTGTTAAAAACTTAGGATTAGACAACGTTGAAATCAGTTTAGGATCAAATGCTTTAGCTGCAACTGTATTAGCCGGTGGTTTAATTGCTGGTCAAATACTAAATACTGTTACTATTAGTAATATTACTATAAACGATTCTAGCGTTAGAGCTACAAGAGGTACTGGTGCTGGTGGTATTGTTGGTTATATTAGAGGTTCATCTTCTGATATCACAATAACGAATATCTTAGCAACAAACCTAAAAGTTTGGAATAAGTCTTCTAATGCTGGTGGTATTGTTGGACAGATAAACCAAAACGTTCCTTCTATTAATTTCAGTAACATAGACATCCAAGGAGATATTTTTTCAGAAGCTGCTGGTGCATATGCTGGTGGAATCGTTGGTAAACTTGAAGCGAATAGCTTCTTAACTATTTCAAATGCTGTCGTTGAGATGAATCCACAGAACACATTAGAAACTAGTATAGGCTACCTTGATTATGCTAATAAATTTATTGGGGGTCTCGTTGGATACAATCTTGGTAATTCTACTTCACTTATTATTAGTGATACATTCTTTACTGGAAACTTAAGAACAGATATTAAAACAAGATCTATCTATGTTGGTACTGCTATTGGTAGAAATCTTGGAACATATACAATGACGAACTCATTCTATTCTATGGTACAGTTTTTACAAACAGATGGAAACTTATATTACACACCAGATACAAATGCTGAAGGTGTATTTTCAACTGTAGTAAATACAAGTTCAATGCCTAGTGCTAGTTGGTGGAATAATTTTTATACTGATTTTGATAATAATTTATGGACTCAAGACGGAACCGGTAGATTGACCTTGATTAGGTGATAATTACAAATTTAATATAAACGATACCTTTAAAAGATATCGTTTTTTTTGTATTTTTAAGCATAGACTTGCTTTTATACCCAAAAAATGGTATATTATTTGTATCAAAGACAAACACGTACTTGATTTCAATGAGTCTCGTATGAATGTTTGAGCTTGATAAAGCTAAACCCGGAGCAATCCGGCGACAGAAAACTATAGGGTCCCTCTGGGATTGCCAGTTACCTTTCTTAACATTCATATATATAGGAGTAACTCACATGAAAGCAATAGTGGTGTCTTTTTTTCTTTTGCTATTGGGGTTATCCACAATTTTTAGTTATAAATTGTGGGCTCAACAACCAGTTGAGGATCAATTTGGTGAAGTGATTTCTTTGAACAACACATCTGATATTGTTCAAAATCTAACATCAACCCAAGGCAAAAACCTTGTCCCAAAAGGGGCAATTCTAGGTATCGACGATGTTGATACATTGTATTATAATTACATAATTGAAACCGAAGAAAACACAGATTTTTCAGTGTTGATTAAAAGAGTAGTCTTTTCTAAAGACAATCTTGAATATCAAGACGAACACAATCTTCTTGTTTTTGATTACGTTACTGAACAAATAAGTGAAACAAGAGTTTCTCTGACTATTTCAGTAAGTTTGAATATGCCAGAAAACAAAACTGTTTATGACTTAATTTGTGGTAGTAGTATTTCTTTCCAATTTGAGTTAAATACAGATTTCTAAAAAAATAGCAGCTAGTTAAAAACTAGCTGCTTCATTTATAATATCTAATTAAAATGGTAAATCAAAATTCATATTTAATAACTTATTTACTGTAATTATATCCTTCTTAGAGGCTTCTGTTAAAGGAAGCCCTTTTTCTTTTCGTTCCATCCATACATCATATTCTTTTTCACCAGCAGTGTAGATTCTTTTTTCACCTGGTGCTTTTGTGCTATTTCTTAACTCTCTTAGAATATCTCCAGCTGTTTTCTTAAATTGATCAGCGCCCATAAATGCTTCTGTATCAATTGCGATAAAGAAATGTCCTAAATGATAAGGAATCAATTTCCCTTCAGTATCTCTACCTGACAACATCTTCATAAAGTTGCCTGCTTGTAAAGCTGCGCTTAATATTTCAACGATTGTAGCGTAACCATAACCTTTATATCCAGCCAATTCTTCACCAATACCACCAAGTGGTGTTAGAGCCGCTTCTCCATTAACTAAATCTTTTAAAATTTGATTGCTATCAGTTTTCGGTAATCCATCGCGTCCAACAACCATACCTTCAGGAGTATCTTTTCCTACTTTTGCAAAGTATTCAATTTTACCTCTTTGTGTAATAGAAGTTGCACAGTCTAATATAAATGGAAATTCTTCATCAGTTGGTAAAGCAAATGTTAAGGGGTTAGTCCCTAACATATTTTCAACACCAAATGTAGGTGCGATACTTGGCCTTGCATTTGTACCAGTTATTCCAATCATTCCTGCTTTTGAAGCCATAGTTGCGTAATATCCCGCAATACCATAATGAGTTGAATTCCTAACGGCTACCATTCCCATACCAAACTTCTTTGCTTTAGAAATTGCTAATTCCATCGCTTTTTTGGATACAACCATTCCCATACCATCATTTGCGTCTAGTACTGCGGTTGTTGGAGTTTCTTTTAGAACATCTATTTTAGTTACCGGTTTTTGAATTCCCGCTTGAATTCTATCGATATAAATAGGTTTAAATCGATTCACACCATGTGATTCAATTCCTCTTCTATCACTTTCCATTAATACATCAGCACAAACAAAAGCATCTGCTTCTGGTATTCCAACTTTCTTAAAAGCTTCTACCATGAATTTTTCAATAAAATCCCATGTTACATACGTTCTGTCTTCCATAATTTCCTCCTATTTTTTTAAAGTAGTAAACTACTATATTATGTTCTTTATGTTTTTTTATAATAAGACTATTAAACACATCTTATGTATTATATTCTTCATAACTACCCATCAAATATTATTATAACACTTATGTTACTTATAATCATATTAAATATTCACTATTCTAAATATCAATAAAAGATGCTATACTTTTAGATATAAGTTTTAAAGAGTCTAGAAATAAGGGGGAGCTAAGATGAAAATAAACATATTCAAACAATACTCGGGTCTATCAAAATCTGCCTATGTATTATTTTTTGCTAGACTAGTTACCTCTATGGGTTCTTTCATTTGGCCAATGCTTACCTTAATTATGAGTGTAAAGCTTGGCTACTCTGAAAAAGAGATTGCTTTGATTTTCTTAATTGTTTCAATTGTTTTCTTACCTGGAACCATTATCGGTGGTAAATTAGCCGATAGATTTAATAAAAAGAAAATCATCATCTTCTTTGATTTGATTTCAGTAACTTTTTTTGTACTCTGTGCCTTAATTGAACCTGGTAACTTAATGTTAATTTTCTTTACTATTGCTGGTCTATTCGCAACAATGGAAGGTCCTTCACACGAAGCTTTGGCTATTGAAGCTTCTCTACCAAAAGAAAGAGACAAATTCTTTTCTTTAACTTATCTTGGCTTTAATATTGGTTTTATCATAGGAGCGGCTTTAGGCGGTTTTTTAATTACCAATCACCTTAGTTTAGCTTTCATCATTGATGGAGCTACCACTATTACTTCTACCATCTTAATCATCTTATTTGTTGTTCCGATTAAAAGAGAAACTATTAAGGAAGAAGATGTTAATAAATATGAAGATGCTGAACATAAAGATACATCAATTGGAATCTTAAAAAGAAGAAAATCCATTTTATATCAAATACTTTTAGTTGCTGTTTCAGCTTTTATTTATGATCAATGGGTATTTATCATTCCATTACATATGGCTGACATCTTCGGGACAGTAAATGGTCCGTTATTCTATGGCTTTATTGCTAGTTTTAATGGTTTCGTTGTTATTATAGCAACGCCGATACTAACCCATGCCTTTAGAAAAGTATTTGAAATTCCTAAAGTAATTACTGCGCTGATTCTTTATTCCCTTGCTTATGCTTTCTTGATTAATGTAGATCAGTTGGCAATGTTCTTTGTGTTTGTTTTCTTATTTACGATAGGTGAAATTCTAAATTCAATTTCCTTTAATCCGTTTTTATCTAGAAGAATACCAAGTACACACCGTGGAAGAATCAACTCCTATATTGGAATATTTGCTTTTATGGGAACTATTCTAGGTAAATTGCTTATTGGTGAACTAGTATCAGCTTATGGTTTTAATACTGGTTATTCAACTATCATCGTATTTTCTGTAATGGCTGCTTTCTTAACGTTCTTAAATTATCAATTAGATAAAAGACTATTTCCGGATTTATATATTAAAACAGAAGAGATTTAAAACCAGAATATTTTCTGTTTTTTTTTTAAAAAGATTTTTAAGCCTAGAAAAAATAAATATAGAAATATGTTATAATACTTAAATAAACGGAGGAATAAATATGATATACTTTTTCTTAATTTTACCATTACTATTATTCATAGTAACTTCATACATGCTGAATAGTAGAAAGTTAATAGATGGCAAACTATATATCGTAGTATTATCTTTACTAGAAGCTATTCTATCATTCTTAATTATTGTTCTGTTTTTTATTCAAGGTTACCTACCAGGATTTCTATATTGGTCTATGTCATTCTTTGCTTTATTAGTTGGTAGTTTGATTTTCTTCTATGGACATAGAGATGATGATGACCAATGGGATTTACAATTAGAAACGATAAAAAACAATATACTAATTTTCTTAAAGACATTATTGCCAATGTATTTCTTTATCATTATGTTTCGTTTTTGGAATCCCTTCTTACAAATACTTACGGCTATTATTTTAACTATCTTATTGGCTTTAATTGCCAAAGCTTTACGTGAGTACTTCTCTTTACCTGTTTCTAAGTTTTTTAGAAACTTAGGTATGTCTAGCATTGTTAACACGTTATGGATTTGGGTGGTTTTCGTATTCATAGTTGCCTTTAATTTTGTATTCCAATTACCAAATGAATCAATAAAATCATTTTTTAATTTAAATGATTCCGTTGCTTATTTAAGTTATGACGAAATGCCTACCGATTTACAGAATAACTATAATCAAAAAACACTTTTTTCCATTAAATTGGAAAATGAATTAGAGGGTTCGATAGCCGATTATTATTATGACGATGAATTCTTGTACTTATACACAACTAGAAGTGAGTTTTTAGTCTTTAATAATGATGGTTCAGAACTTATTTATTCAGAATCTATTGATGGATCAATCTTGTTTGATTCTACCCGCAGATTAAGTTATGAAGAATATTATGATTATTTTGTTTATGTAGATGGGCACATTCTTTTATTTGATACTTATGGAATTTATCAAGTAAACAGCACAGGACTTATAAAACTCTTAGATATTTCTAATTTTTATTCGAAACATTTTTTAGTAAATGAAGCATTACATCTATTAGTTAGAACAAGCGAGACTGATTATGAAATCTATCAATATGATAATGGCACTTTTGAAAGTCTAGAGACTATTGACACTACTACAAAATCATACAATGAATTAGTAATTATCTCGGACTACCTCTTTGATTTTGATGAAGAAAATTATTTTCTTCATTCAAATAACGCTATTATTTTCCCTTATAAAATAAATAACACAACAGTGTATGATGGAGACAATTCAATTATGTACTACTCTCAGTTTATTGATACATCAGTTGATGTTTTAACTGCTGGCAGAACTGAAACGGTTTATACAAAGATTACTGAATTTGGTGAAGTTTTTGAAAGAGCAGTAAAAGGGCAACACAGTGTTGACATTGTCGCTTACAACAATCGTCTATTCGTTACAGGTTTTAAAACAATGGAAGTGTTAGCTGAAGACTTTGAATATGATACTATTTATAATCACGTAGAAATCAAATCATTTTTGAAAGCAAATAAATATAAAAGTATTACTTATACTCAATTTAATGTAATTGATGAATCAACTATTGAATTTTTACAAGAACAAAGAAATAGTGATAAAATACTTATTCAAATAAATCGCTTAGTTGAAGAAGCAAACCCTTTACAGTTACCGTTCTACACTCATTATGGATTCTTAACGATCGTTCCAATACTTATTGGATGTATATTTGAATTAACAGATTTTCGAACAACAACACACGTTATTAGTTACCAAAATCAAATCAACAAGAAAAAAGAAGACTAGAAAGTCTTCTTTTATTGTTTCTATAATTAAGTTAGGGGTGTAGATAATAATAAAGCTAAAGAAGAAAAGAATAAAGAAGAAATATAT
>JAEIOE010000041.1 GCA_016342455.1 Mycoplasmatota bacterium
CATCTCCTTTTTATTATTATACTATCTTTTCTTCTTTAAGGTGGTACCTATGTGTCCCACTTTTTCATAGCAGTGCAAGGTTTCCAGGAAATCTACCCTAATCATTATAACGCAAATAAAAAAGTTTATCCTTTATATACCGCTACATGGCGCAATTAAGCCATTAACGATAAATGAATAAACTTGATATAATAAAACTGGAGCAGGTGAAGGGAATCGAACCCCCTAGCCTAAGTAAAATCCTCTGATTTTTTACAAAACATGATACCAGGGAAGAGGTTTCCGACTGATTCGTTCTTCTTCTGGTGTCGCCTAAATCAGTCGACATAAACCCAATATTACATCCTTTGATTTACAAAAAGATTGATTCAGGCAACTCTTGCATTTTAGAGTTGTTTTTGTTTTTGATTATGAAAGGAAGCGATATGGTGAATACTACCGAAAAATATTATAAAGAAAATGGATCCGAACTATTGATAAATATCCTAAAATCAGAAGAAATAAAATCTCCAGATGTTATTCAATTTCCATTAGATCCGATACTCTATTATTTTAAAGATGGAGATAAGTACATCGGTGTGGATAACACGACTCATAATTGTTGGGTAGAAGAATTTGATACTCTTGAAGAAGTACTTAAGTGGATTAATGGAGAATGATTATGAATGGAATCCTATTGTGTATGCTAATTTATTTAGCAGTAATTATTATGATTATTGCAATAATATTTTTAATAGCTTGGTCAATATTACCTGAAGATTTTGAAGGTGGTGATTATCGTGGAAAAACCAAAAGCTACAAATAAAGAGTGTTACTTCTACAATAAAAAATATGATAATTATTGCAGAGCAAGTTCTCAAGCTTGTTGTAAAAATTGTAAGTTATTTAAACGAAAAGATGATACAAGACAAATCATCCTGGATAAACAATACCAGGAGACAAGGAATCTCTTGTATTATCCAAGTGGATCAATGAGGTGATTATATGGAATGTGTAGTTTGTCACTGTACAGATTTAAATGCATGTCAAGGTGGTTGTTATTGGATTGCTGAAGATCTCTGTAGTAACTGTGGAGTTATACTTTCAAAAACATACGTTCAAGAATTAATCGATTTATTAAAAACTTCTGGAATCAACTCCAAAGAAAAAGTAATTATTGAACTACAACGCTTATTTGAAGAAGTCACTCATGAAATGTAGATGTCGATTTTGTTCAAATTTAGATATAAATGGATATACCGGTCAACCTGAATGCTTAATTAAGGAGAAAATTCTATCTGAACCATATACTAGAAGAGTTAGAGAATGTGATAGCTTTACTCTTGTTGAAATCGATCTATTATGCGAAATAGAATACAAACCTGTTGCAGAAAGAAAAAGGCCATCTAAACCAGACCAATTATGTTTATTTGGAGAGGTGAAACAATGAATGATAATAAATATATGTTTTTTGCTGAGTGTTATATAAATCAGCTCGTAGAAAACGAAGATTATTCAGAATTAAAAGCAATCCTTAAATTAAATAACTTATCTATAGATCAATTACTTGAAGATTCTTTAATATCAAACGAATTCAGAAACAAATACGTTATGCATTTTAATTTATCTATAGGTAATTAAATATGCCTAATCAAAATAGAAAAGTGGTTTCAACTCGAATGAAACCAGCAGTCATAGAAAAGTTAGATTGTCTAGTTGATCAGTTTAATATAGATACACCAATGTTTCGTTTTCAAAATATCTTAGGTAATAAACATACAGTTGAATTAGGTTATGGAAATAAAATAGTAACCAGATCTGATGTATTAGAAATATTAATTAACAAAGCTTACAATAAAATACATAAATTGTAATACATTTTAATGGCCTATATTATGTATTACGTTTTACCTTCAGTATAAATGTAATCAAACGAAGGGATGGATTCAAAATGAAATTACCTACCGTTAGAAAAGTTAAAACACTTTATATATTAGATGCAATATTTTATATATTAGGAATCGCAGGATTTGTTTTAATTGCTTCACACCTAATCATATTCGGAAGTATAGCTATTATAATCAGTCTTCTTCTTTTCTTATTTCTTAGTGATTATGAAGAAGTAAATCCATAAATAAAGAATCTCGTTGGTCGAGATTCTATAGAAGCTTAACACAAAAACATATTTCCTCCTCGTTTATGTTGGTAATTTAACCCATTACATTAAAAGGGTTAAGCTTCTATAGGTTTTTGACCTAATTAATTAGTAAATTACTATTCTACAACTTGTATTGCTATAGAGTCAAAAAACAGCCTTTGAAAATAACACAGAGCAAATGTTTATTAATTCTAGGTAATATTAGACCTAAATTGCTAAAATTTTGCTACAGGGCATTTTAATCGATATTATGACATTTTTAAGAAAGGAGCTATTATGACAAGTAAAGTTGATTTTTTGAGATACTTATCTAACAAACACATCACTGATTCTTTTGAACGATTCTCTCCTGAATTTAAAGATCACATAGAAGATGTATACAATAACCATTCAATATCATTAGCTCCTTATCTCTCTTCAAATAAAACTGAAGAACAAATCTTCATGCTGATTAACAATGAAATTAAAGATAATTATATAGCTAAAGGACATGATGTCGGTGTTGGAATATCTAAGAAATATTACATGAAGGAAAATGTACCTTTATACATGAAGGTTCTTCATTACTATATTAGTCAAGCTTATAGTTCAAATAATAACAAAATAGATAAAATTACTCATTTATATATTAAAAAAGATAGAACATCCTGGTATGCTAGTAATAGTACAGTTGCTATAGCAATTGGAATTTTAGCTGAAGATGAATTAGATCCAGCTGTAATTGATAAAGCACGCAGGAAAATTACTGATCAACTTGAAATATTAAAAAATTATTATAAAGTCATCCAGGTAACACAAACATATAGACCAGGCTTGAAAGGTTCTGGTCATAAAGTTACTTTGGATTTTAACAAACTTATTCAACTGTTCAATCATTATGATGTGAACGAAGAAGGTTCAATAAGATTTAGAAAAACAATCAGATATAGAGTAATCTCATTCATAAGAACTGTAGGTGAATCCGTTAAGGGTGCACTCAAGAAACTTATAGAAAAACAAAAAAATAGCTACTTATTGGGTCTAGTCTCATTCAATGTAGAGGAGTTTAGAAACAATAAATATGTATTGTTTAAATACATGAAGAATCTTAAATGGCTTGGAATACCAAAAGACATGTACTTAACTAAGAACATAGTACCAGTATTCAATAAGGATCAAACAGAATTGACTCTTAAAATCAAGAACGAAATCCTTATTCCTGAATTTAACAATGCAAGTAAATATCTGATATCTGATTTTAAAAAGAAATTTAACATAAACTTAACAGTTGTAGCTAGCTGCTAATATAGAAAGAACTCTATTAATAGAGTCTTTTCTGATTATTAATAATATGTAACTATAGAATCATTCATGACTTCTTCTTCTGGAGAAGTCATTTTTTTATAATTCGTTATATAAATCGTAGGTGATACTATCAGTTTATCGTAGGTGATATCTAAAAGTCGTAGGTGATATTAAATAAATCGTAGGTCTATATAGGTTTTAAGGTTTTGAATTGGATATTAATATATACTACGTATATATTTAATATAAGATAACAGTCGAGCTGTTTCTAATGCATATTTTATTAATAACTCTTCTTTTTTTTAAAACTGACAAACAAAACACCTTTGACACTTTCTATATAATGTGATTTAATGAAGGTGGGTTAAATTACATATATATAAGCATGGAGGAATCTATGCTTTTTTTCGTGTTCTGAAATCAAGTAAATTTGAATGAAAGGAGTCATATAATGGCAAAGAAAAAAAACTACATCAAAAAGAATAAAGGCACTATATTTAAATTATTCATGTTAATGGTTTTGTTCTTATTACTATCATTGATCATACCAGCTATCGGTGCTGGTGTTAATGCTTCAGCTTTATGGATCAGTATTGTAGCTTTCTTTGAATCTGTTAAGATTCATTTTGCTCAGTATTGGATGTTCTATTCATTTGCTGTTGTGGTGTTATTTGCTTATTTAGGTAATTCTAAAAAATAAGCTTTAATTTTAACTATAAAAAATATTCCTTAAGGAGGGAAATTATGAAAAAAATAATTACAAGTTTTATATTTGCGCTTATATGCGTACTTGGTATTGGTTTTGCAGCCACTACAAGCGTACATGCTGCTGTTACTCCTTCGGTTGAAGATGCTGACTTTAGTTCAGATACTATAGCGTTCTTAGGTGATTCAATTACTTATGGAACAGGTACTACTGCAGCTGCAGATCGTTTTTCCGATATTGTATCTACAGATTTAGGTTTCTTATCATTCCAAAATCTTGGAGATGTTGGATCAACAATTTCTGTTCGTACTGGTGAAACGGATTCTTTCTATGAAAGATATACAGATATTACTGCCGGAACAGATTACATTGTTATATTTGGTGGTGTAAATGATTATTTAGAGTCAGTTGAAATTGGTGATGTATCATCAACAGATACTTCTGAATTCTATGGAGCATTAAACGAATTATTCGATGATGTACAAACAACTTATCCAGCCGCTTCTATTTTAGTAGTAACACCAATGAAATCCTATGATGATGGACCATCAACTGAATTGAACTTGATTGGTTATAATCTGCAAAATTATGTTGATGCAATAACTGCTTCAGCTTTAAGTTTTGATATTCCTGTAATTGATTTACATGAAGTACTTGGTTTTAATGCATTGGAATCGTATGATCGTGCAAAATATACTGATGATGGTGTTAATCTTAATGACCTTGGCCATGAAAGAATTGCTAACATTTTAATGACTGTAATTTATGATGAATTTACACCTGATCTAGTTGATGAAGTTACAACTGGTTATTATGTTGATGATTCAGGAAGTTTAGTTGCTAATGCTGGTTATTCAGTTACTGATTTCATTGAAGTTGAACCAGGAACAACATATGTATCATATGGAGATTTTTCAACTTTTTATCATTTAAGTTATTTCGATGCAAATGGTAATTTTGTAACTCGCGCAAGAACAAATCAAAGTCCAGCTTTAATTACAATACCAGCTGGTGTAGAAAAAATAAGAATTACTTATCCAGTTGCTGACACTGCTTATATTCGTGAATTATATAACTATAAAACATTTACAGTTACATTTGATACTAATACTACAACAAGCGTTGATGCAGTGATAGTTAAAGAAGGTGAAGCTGTTGAATTACCGAATGAAGATTTACTAATTAAGACCGGATATTCATTCACTGGGTGGGCTTTAGATGAAGAACTAGAAGATGATTTTAGTGTAACATCAGCAATCTATTCAGACATTACTTTATATGGAGTATGGAGTAGCTCAAATGCTAGTGTAACACCAGTAGTTGTAACAGCTCCCGCAGCTGAAACAGCTGAATTATTAGGAATCGCTTGGTATTGGTATTTAGGAATTGCCGCAGCAGCTTATGTATTACTTTCTAAGAAAGGCAGAAAGATAATTGGATTAAAAAAATGAAAAAATTATTTTATATTGTATTAACTGCATTAGTGCTATCTTTTGGGTATTTAACAATAGATAGCCTTCATGCTTTAGATTTATATGATTCAAGCAATTTAACAATTCCGAACGGGGGAACATTTACATATACTGATTATGGCTTAACAGATGGCTGGTATACTTTAACATTAAATGAAGCCTGTTTAGATAATGCTGCAAGTATGATGACAATATCATATTATACAGATGACTTAACGAGTGGGGATAATTTTTTCTCTACAAACTATGTAGATGGTTATGATTTCAGCACTGATTTTGTAGCCAATATATACATTGAAAATGGTTCTTTTAAATTAGTTTTTAGCGGGTTAGATGCTTTAACAGCTGGATTAGTATCTACTAATATGAGTATTGAACTTATTGGAATCAATGAATTAGATGCAGATAATTTAACAGTCACATCTAGTGTTATAACTTATGAAAGTGATTTACTTGATGGATGGTATCAATTAGATATAATTGATAATACTATTATTGATTTTGCTGAATTTCTTAATGCGCAATATTACACTGATGATTTTAGTGTAGGTTCTAATTTCTTTACTAGTGATTTAACTGATAATGTTGATACTACTACTTCAGGTGAAATACACGCTGAAATTTACATTGATGATGGAAATTTTGAAATAAGTTCTTTTAGTTCGTTTTCTGTTGCATTAGCTAATGTAACAAATATTAATTTAACACTTATTGAACTAGATACTGCACCAGTTTTTAATTATACAGAATTGATTTTAACAATTCCATATAATGATATCCCTTCAATTAATGAAGTGAAAGCTATGCTTACTGCATCAGATAGCCAAGATGGCGACTTAACTAGTTCTATAACTTTATATGATGAAAATTTAACAGATTATGTAATAGGCGTTGATGATACTATAGAATATTATGAATTAAATAATACAGCTACAGCATATACTATTGATTTTGCTGATTTAGAAAACTATTCGTTATATGTTGATAATAATGGATGGCAAAAAATTTCTGAACTAGATAATACTGTTATAAGTTTTACAAATTCATTTTTTAATAACGGTGTTGGTGCTGGGTTAAGTCCTACTTTTACAACTGTAAATACTACATCAAGTATAACTATAACTAATGATTTAAATTCAGCTGTAATTACATTTAATTCTGATGGTTCATATTCTGATAACGATATGCTAGTATGGGAAAATGATTCAAAGATTTATTTAGTAAAAGATGATTTAATGAGTGAATATTATTCTGTTTTTAGCGTTGATGATTCAAGGGGTAATACATCATATTTAACTGTTTTATATAAATTTACTGATGATTATATCGGAACAATTACCTATTCAGATGATTTAAATAACATTAATTTATCTTTGTCTGATGGTGATGATGCAGAATTAATATTTTATGCTGGTGCTGAGAGTTTTAATTTAGATTTTGTTGATTTAATGTATGATGATGTATTACTAACAAAGGATGCAAATATAAAAACTTTTAATGATTTAGAACTAGCTGTGACATATCATGATGGCGAATATTTATTATCTGATACATATGATACAGCGTTATATTTTGAAAGATTATTTCAAGATGATATTATCGCATATATAGATATTACATTCTTTATTTTTGATGATATCGCGCCTTCATTTGATGATACACCGACATATTTATATATTTCTAATATTGCTGAAATTACTACAACACAACTAGAAACATATATTGAAGTATCTGATAATGTATCAGCTGATGTTGATTTAATTATCACATTAATATCAAACACTTATACA
Organism: Mycoplasmatota bacterium; assembly: GCA_016342455.1. GTDB lineage: Bacteria > Bacillota_I > Bacilli_A > Izemoplasmatales > Hujiaoplasmataceae > 4572-104. Next base: position 7,390 of record JAEIOE010000041.1, read on the forward strand.
GCAAATAAAACTAATATAGGGCGCTATGAAGTAGTATACTCTTTAGCTGATGAACTTGGCAATACTAGTTATCATACTTTTGTTATATTTGTTGTAGACCAAACACCGGCAATTTATACATTCCCTGCTACCTTTACAGTTGGCGCTTATGAGAATGCACCGATTACTGAAGGCGATTTAACTACAGTTTTAACAAATGCTGGATTAGTAGTTACTGAATTAGGTTTTACAGTTGATGTTCTGGAAGATAACTATACAGAATATTCTACTATACGTGGTACTTATACAATGAAATTATTAATCACTTATGAAGATGAAACATCAGAAATTATTGACTTAAATATTGATGTTATATCCGAACCTGTGGCTGATGATCTAATCCCGGTTATACCAGGAACTATAATTGACTCTGAACCATCTGAAACTATTGATGTATTAGGTGTTGATTGGTACTGGTGGGTTGGTGTAGCTGCTGTTGCTTTCGTATTACTTTCAAAAAAAAGAAGGTAGGAATTTAAAATGTTTAAAAAAATATCAGTGCTGTTGTTTGCAGCACTCATGGTGATTTCATTCACTACGACAACTGTATATGCAGCATCTGATATTGATGGACCCTCAGTTATACACAAAGAAGCAAATCAAGTTTTCACAATTGGAAATCTTCTTTCACTGTATGATATGGATGTTTTTCCTGATTATGATGGTTACACCGGGTACGGCAACGTACCTGGTGAATACCTCATTACGATAACTCAAGGCTCAGCAACAAAAGATGTAACTATTGTAGTTGTTGAAAACTGGGGTTTGTTAGAAGAATCAAACGATGTCTTATATGTTACTGATGAAAAAGACATCTATGTTTCAAGTGATAGAATATTAACACTCTATGAGATTATCTTTTATATTTACTCAACTACTGGTTATGTCAATACAGAATATAACTTCAGATATGAAGAAATAAAGAACGAGTATCATTATGTAACATTATCTGAAGAGGGACTCATACCTGAAGGAAGTTATGAGCTAACTTTTAGACTTACTTATTACAGTGGTGAACAAGGAACTTACTCAGCTTTAATTCAGGCTGTTGAACTCCAAGAACTACCTGGTATGATTTTAGAACCACCAGCTTCTTCATCTGAAAAATTTATGAAGGCTCTACCGTGGATGATTGGTGTTGGTGCAGTGATCTATCTTTTGAAACATAGAAAAAAGAAAGGAAGTTATATCTAATGAAAAAAATATTTGTAATTACACTCATCTCTTTGTTTTTAATATTCGTATTATCCCCGCCTATATATGCAGCAACAACTGAGACTATATTAGTTGAAGAACCTTCAGTTAATACTGGTGGTCTTTGGCACATTGAGGATGGAAGCAGAGTATATGTGTTTATGAAATATACTTCCGGAGAGAGCATTATTGAAACAGGTAGTTTTTCAAATTCAGGATATCCTGAATATGATTATTCTCTATATACTTACTGGGATGGTTTCAAAGAAGATAATTTTTCCTTTCCAAATACTGATTTAACTCAAATAGCTACAATTAGTAATCCTAATCCTAGTATTTATGATAAGTTTGTCGTGGAAATTATTGCGAATATGACTCTTCATGTAAACGACTCTCCTACTTTTAAAACAATTGCGACATATAATGAAGTCGTAAATGATGTTAGAGTCGAACTTGAAAACTGGGAAAGCAGCCTATATAAGAGTTATTTTGATTATTCACATATAACACTATTAGTTGATGGTGAGCCTATTTTAACTTCACGAAATAATAGTGTGAATCCAATTCCGGGTACAGAAGTAAATCCAAATTTTGAAGATTGTATATTCGGAGTGCGCATGTACTGGGAAACAACTACTATTGCTGATGAGATTGATCCTAATAATACAGATGATACTGAAGACCCATGGGAAGCTTTACCAAATACAACAGGATCTCCATCAAATCCAATTGGAGACTGGGGAACTGTATCAGATATATCTGTTGTCAATCAAAGTGTTTCATTTAGCGTTAATTACAACGGTACCGAATATCCTGTAACTCCATTCTTAGTAGAAGGCGATCTAGACTTTATTAATAATTCTAATGACATCCTATATTATAGCGATCATGATACGGGGGATCGAATGCTTTACTTTAATTTTGGTGATACTTTAGATAGTGCAATTTTAGCAGCTAGATCCTTTTCAACTGTGAATGTTTGGAAAGGTGAAGCTCTTTGGAATCTAACTCAAAACGAAGTGAAAGTCACCGATGTTTTAACAGTATATAATTACATTCCTGAAGTTGATTCAGATGGGAATGTATATTCATATTTTTATATGCCTGATGTACCCATTGACAATTTAATCTCTGTATCCGCAGTACTAGCTTATCGATATTGGGATGATGGTATTCTTGGGATTGGTGATGAACAACCGGGTGAAATACAGTATAAAACTGTAGCTGCAGTAAGTGGCGAATCTACTTCAGTTAATCCTTCATGGGTTGAGACTACATACAGAACTGCATATATAACAGCTGCAGTAGCAAGTGTAGCGACTGTTGCAGGTGTAATACCTGGATATGGTTGGGCAATTGCTGGAGCTTGTTTCTTAGTTGGAGGATTGATACAAGCGGCCGATGTCAACGAATGGTTTGCTTATGATATAGATCAGATTCAGCGTGTAATACCAGGTATATCACTTACTAATGAAATAAATAATTATATATCTGAATCAAGCGGCGAAGATCAATTCTCTTCTGATACAGATAAATTATATAAATTACATCTTGCGACTCTAGAAGAAAATCACGATGATGTAGAAATTATGAGCAATCTATCTAACGTTACTCAAGTAGTATGGGAAACTGATGGAGAAATATTCGTTGTGAATGAAGATAACATCGATAACGTTCAATGGGGTGGCCCTGGTACTCTTGAACCTGAAGATAATGGTCTAGGAATTCCGGATGCTGTTATATATATCTTTATTGGCATTGGTGGACTTTATTTATTTAATAAGATGGAATTAGCTAAGAAGCCAGGACTAGTATTAATAATTGCAGCCGCAGTTGTCTATATTCTTCATTATTTAGGTATCATCTCATGGTTTCGATAGTTAGTTTAGGTATTTGGGCCATAGGAGAATGGATTTTAGAAAATTGGGAGAAGGTCGCTCTTATAACCACAATATTTATACTATTAGGCTTATCCGGAAATCTTAATAGACTGTTCAGAAGTGCAGCTTCTGGATTGAAAGAAGTTATGACTCCAACAGGTATAATTATCTTACTGATTCTTATATATCTTGTTTATCAAATCTATCTAAGCTTTATGGAGACTATATGAAAAACTACCTGGAAATTGTTATTAATAAAACTGAATCAGTCATGGATAAAATAATGCATCGAGCTGAACAAAGCATCGATGCATTTATGTATGTACCTAAAATTACTACTAATATGTTAATGCGTTTAGTAGAAGGTTCTTTAGATAAGCTTCATGATAGTGTTGGTCCACATACTAGCCTAGGTAGATTAATGAGATATATTTCTCTTCCATGGAGCGTGGTTATCCCAAAAACTTACAAGTACTTCTACTCAAATCAATATAACAAAGCTTTAATCTTCAGGCCAGGAGTACATATGGTGTGGGCCAATGTAGGTGGGGGAAAATCATTGTTGTCATTTATCTTGGCTGAAATGCATCGATTAGAGACCGGATATAGTTCGTACTTTACTGCTCCAGTAGAAAAACCTCAGATAACTGAAGATGGAGAATGGAAGTATGTATATCATAGAGTCATTAACCTTAAAGACTACTATAAAGGTGGCAGAAAGGTTCTTAACTTCAACACAGATAAATATAGAATCATATTCAAGGATGAAAGACATTTAGACTACACTCCTAGGATGAATAAAACAAAAGAATACAACGATACTTTTGTTCCTGAACATAAGGATGAGCTTGTGATGAGACATCTGAAGTTCACTCATATATACAAATTTACTCAGCACCCAAAATTAGACTTAATGGAAATGGAAACTCTAACTTACATGCATGAAGTTACATGTATTAAAGATATTCCAGTTCCTAGATGGTTAGAATCAGGTGGCTTTGATGTTATTCCAACAAAGTTGAAGATCATAACATATAAAGTGCTAGCCGGATTTGATGGAATCATAAAAAGAAAGAAAATACAATCATGTAAAATCAATGTTCCATTTGATATATTAAAGAGATTTGATACATATTCAGAAAGAGATCGATCTGCAGGAATCCCTGTAGACTATTCATAGGAGGTTAAAATGTTTTTAGAAGTAATATTAGATACAGTAGGAATTGGATCCTTATTAAGTTTGCTAATTAAAGTAGTATTATGGTCTTTGATTATATCTAGTCCTTTTATCATAGCAATACTTGTGATGTATGGTTATAAAAGATATAAAAAATGGAGTAATTCAGAAGATAAAGAATCAGAGAGAATCATCCTGGGCAGAGCTAAGAAAATTACTCAGTATGATGAAGAACTAACTAGACAATCTGAAGCACTAAAGAAAAAGCAACTGGAAGAAGATCTATTAGATATTAGATTAGCTTCTAAGAAGAAAGAACTTGGTGAGTCTGAAAAATCTGAAGAAGATTCAACTGAAGATAAAGCTTCAGGAAAAATAGATTTATCCAAGATGAACATTAAAGAGCTTAAACAACTCGCTAAAGAAAGAAAGATACCTATGTTTTCCAAGCTAAATAAGCAACAACTCTTGAATAAGCTTCAAGAAGTGATTGCTCCAGGCAAAACCAAATAAAAAGGATGCTCTCAGCAAAGAGAAAAGATAGTTCCCTGGACTACCTATCAAGTAATAGTGAATGAGAGGGTGTTTTTCCGTTCGTTTTCCGTTTGTTTCTTAGGAAATATTGTATATATTATATATATACATATATTTTCTGTGTTCACCTACATTTTATTGACGGTCAATAGATGCTATCAAGACATAAAAAACGAGAGTATAATTCTCTCGTTTTAATTCTAATATTACTATTCAGATAGGAAGTTCTTCGCTACTATTATATCATAAGTAAATTTATTACTTTTTTATAAATATATTGTCAGGAATTTTTAACCATTTAGAAAAGAACATGATTTCTTTTCCTTTTCCTTTGTTAGATACATTATGATTCAATGTATAAGTTCTATACTTGTAACCATGATACAATTTTCTTATCTCATTACAATCGTCATAAGAAACAATATGTTTTATTCTTAGTTTCGACAAATAAGAACTTAACTCTTCATGATCGTTATGTTTGAAGTAGTTCATATACAGTTCAGGACCTTTATTATAATAAGGCGGATCCAAATAAAGAAATGTGTTTTTAGTTCCGATTAAAGAATTAATTAAATCCATGGATTCATTGTTAGAGATTGATATTCTAGTTTTATACTTCGAAATATTTGTTATTCTTCTAATCAATTCAACTTTATCAAATCTACAATCTAATTTGTAACTTCCGGATTGTTCTTTACCTCCAATGACTCCTGCTTTAATTATTCCAGATCGATTTGTCCTATTCAAAAAAAGTGTTGAGAAACCAAGAGCAAGTAAATCTTCATTACCTTTATTCGCTTGAATAACCTTCTGTCTCTCTCTCTCTTCTATAGTAACTTCGACGTTAATGATTAGTTTAACCAACTCTTCAGTATTATATAGAACTGAATACCAAAAAGCATATATACTTCTATCTAGATCATTTAGATGGATTTTCTTAACTTTACTATTGAACAATAAAGCTAAAGCTAATCCTGAGCCTCCTGCATAAGGTTCAATGTATGTGTAATTAGATAGTTTATTTTTCTCTATAATTTTAACTAACTCCTTGTATATTCTGGCTTTACCTCCAGGATATCTTAAAGGGCTAAAAATGTATTCATTCATATTATCACCTAATTCATTGTAACAAATTTCAGACCTTTTGGCCATACCCTAAATTAAAATAGTTTATTCTCTAATCTTTTTAATAGAATATCTGATATGAATCTTTCCAAATTATTAAACATATCAATCAATAAAACTCTATCGGGATGACAATCTAAATCGTGCACATAACCATTTAGCAAATGTATGCACCTTTTTTCATTTAAGAATGTTTTTATGTTCGTATGGTAGTTTCTGTCAACTGTATTCTTACCATAGGTTATGTTAAGGGCACTCATTAATGTAGCCTGAAGTTTCTGCTCCTCATAATTATACCCAAATTTATTATAACTAGAATAATAGATTAAACATAACTCTATAAACGTCCTAAATAATATAGCGACAGCGAATGTATAAGTATGAATGCTCAATCCTTTTAACTCATTAATTACAAGCTCAATTTTATTATTATCTGATGCCAAATCAGAGCTTTTTGGTATCAGACTACTTCTTAGATTTGATACCTTTGCTTTTTTCTTAGTTGTTTTTTTTTCTTCTCTACTATCAGTACTATTTGAAGTTTTCTTAGACTTTGGCTTTTTAGCTTTTGAAGAATCATTTGACTCATTTTTAGGATTTGAGGATTCTTCTGATTCATTTAGTTCAGAAATTATTCTACCAATATATCTTAGCGTGTCTGGCCTCGAGTTTACTGTTCTGGATGTTAAACCGCCATTATTAATATCGTTAACTATCTGAGAAATATATATTTTTGTTTGTTCAGGTAAAACTACTCTATTATCAGATTCTTTGATACCTAGCTTCTGTCTTTTTTCAATAGAGTTTAACATACGATCCATAGTTGTAACATTCTTTAAACTTTCGTATAATTCATCACTCACTCCTCTAACAATTGATTCAGTGAGCGTAATCTTATTAAATACCTTTTTATCAAATCGTCTTTGTTGTTTAGAATCCCATTTCTTTTCAGTGCCTTCTGAAGATACGTGTTTATCTCTAATGTACTCATAAACCTCTGTATTTTCTTTTTCATGAACTATACAAGGTACCATCTTGTTAATCTTACTAGTATCTGACTCTTCGATGAAATCAGCTAACTTTTTATATTTTGGATGGATTGGTAATTTAATATCATTAAACAATAACTTTAAACATGTAAGTCTCCTGTTGCCATCCAATGCTTTATAACTGTATTCTTGATCATCGAATTTAACTACAGTTAACACTTCTTGTTCTCTAAAACCAAACTTAATCATTTTTCTGCACAAATCAATAGTATCAGAAATTGTATCATTGATTAAGTAAATCATTGCATCATCCTCAGTTAACACCGGATTGTGTCTGAAATTTTCTGGATTAACTTGTATTGTAGAATAATCTAAGTAATTAATCATATCTTAACATCTCCTTTAAATATATACATAAAAAAGGGCAATAGTTTTCCCTTTGCTAGATCTGTTTTGATTAGTTTATAAGTAAATCACACTGATTTTTTGAAATAAAATCAACAATCAGTTCTTCTTTAGAATCAGTATCAATATGAAATTGGCTTAATTCTATTTTTAAAGTATATGATTCATTCTTTTTATATCTAAATCATAATATTGTTTTAAAATCTTTTCCGCAGCATAAGCAGTATATCTTGTATTATATTCAATGTCTGCAAAGACACATAAACATTTACCTACAAGATATATGATAAACCCTGTAGCCGCTATATATATTATCATAATTACATTAAGTTTAAAAGTGTGTATGATTTTTTTCAATAAATAAATAAATATTGCATATTATTTTGTTTAAGTTTAAACTGAGGTCACCTGTCAAAATTTCGCAGAAAGAGGAGTAAGAATGTATGAATTAAAGTGTTTATTCAATATGTATCTAGAGCACATCAAAAAATATAAGGCTTATAATACATATATGTACTACAAGAAAGATTTTAAGGTTCTAGGAAGAGCTTTATTAGATTTAGGCATCACTAGCCCTAAACACATTAAAAACGATTTATTCGAGGTTTTAACTGATTGGTTACTTAAAAATACTAACAAAAAGAATAGTAAGATCAATGATACTATTTCTTCTTTCATTACAGTTCTGAATTTCTATTCAATTAAGTATCCAAGGAGATTTAAACTTCGAGATGATACTATATCATTTAAGGTTCTAAGTAACGAAGAATATAGTAGACTAATTTCATTAGTTAAATCAATGGATCTAAAATATTGTAACAACTTGGTTCTAGTCATGGGAATTCTATTATCGTTGGATACTGGAGTTCGATTAACTGAATTGTTAGAGATAAAAACAAAAAATGTTGATTTAAGTTCTAGATCAATCTATTTAGAACATACAAAAAATGGGATTCCAAGATATGTATTGTTTGGTAATCTATCTGAAAAGTACGTAAGTAAAGTGCTTAGGTATAAACAAAAATACTTAATGTGGAATATTAACAGTGATATGAGAGTATCCAGAACAGTAATATATAAGTTTTATAATAAGTTAAATGCGCAGCTGCATTTTCAATATAACTTACATCCACATAGACTGCGTAAAACATATGCGACTCGATTATTAAAAAAAGGTTGCCCATTAACAACAATATCAAAACTATTAGGTCATAAAGATATCAAACAAACAATGATTTATCTAGAAATCGACTATAATATGCTAAAAATAGATTATGATCTATATTATCCAAACTAGCCAAAAAAACAACCTTCGAGATTGCTCTCTATGAGCTTTTTATTTCTTTTAGGTATTATATGACCTAGGAAAATCGACTAATAAATGATGTTTTTCAAAAGTGAACAATAAAAAATCCGGATTTTCCTGGTACCAGGGGAATCCGGATAATCGATTCAAAACTGATTCGCTAGATTTAGCCGTTACATAAATAGTTGGATGTATAAAATAATCATTATATTAGTAAACAAAAATAAAAGGACTATTATTTAGTCCTTTTTTTCACTTAGTTCTAATTCGATATATCCTTTTATCGCTTCATATAAGTAATGTTTTTTGATAAACTTAAAACCACTATCCACTTCTATGAAATTAGTTACTATTTTTTTTATTGATTTTTTCGATAAATCTGCTTTTGTTGGTTTTTCCTCACTAAAATAATATATACAACAACCATAAATATGATTATCAATTATATCTAGAATGTCACTTTTCATGAAATATCATCTCCTTGAATTCAATTATATAGGCAATGAAAAAAAAAGTCAATCATCATTGATATAAGTATAATGTAATAAGTCTTACTCGTCTTGATCATGCATTTTTTGTATTTCTACAAGTTCTTGTAATGTAACATCTAAGGCAATAGCTAACTCGACCAATCTATTAAGTGTTGGTTGTTCTTTGGATAATTCATACTTGCTAATTTGCTTCTGGCTTGTATTAACCATATTACCTAATTCCGTTTGACTGAGATTCTTAGTATTCCTGATGTCCTTTAAATTAAATTTAAATTTTTTCATAAAATGTAATATCTCCTATTGACAGTTACCCCTAATAAGAGGTATACTATTTCTGTTGGGTCGCATTAGACCTATCAAAATGTAAAAAAATGGAGCAGGTGAAGGGAATCGAACCCTCGTAGTCAGCTTGGAAGGCTGAAGTTCTACCGTTGAACTACACCTGCGTTTTTGACGCAAAGATATGATATCATACAATAGTATATCTTGTCAACAGTAAAAGTTTAATTTTTTTCAACTATCCTTAGCTTTGCGCTATGAGCACGATTATTATACTCTAATTCTGCTTCACTTGCTATAATAACTTTCCTATTTATAAGTGACAATAGCGGCTTTTCAGTAACAATAATTGGCACTCCTTCAGGAACATCAATAGTTGAATGTTTTCTAAAAATTTGTTTACATATTCTGTCTTCTAAAGAATGAAATGTAATAACTGCCAATCGTCCTTTAGGAGCTAGTAAATCTATTGCGTTTTCCAAAGCTTTTGTAAAAACATTTAACTCATCATTGACTTCAATTCTTAAAGCTTGAAATGTTTTTTTTGCTGGATGCCCTTTTTGATTTAAGACTTTATTTGGTAGACTTCTCTTAATAACATCAACTAGTTCAAAGGTTGTGTTAATTGGTTTTATTTCTCTTTCTCTAATAATATTTTTAACAATTCTTCTCGCATATTTTTCTTCGCTGTATTTAAAGAGAATTAAAACTAAATCCTCATAGGAGTATGTATTGATTATTTCTTTAGCTGTTAATTTAGCTGATTGATTCATTCTCATATCTAACTCATTATCAAATTTGTAAGAAAAACCTCTTTCAGGGATGTCAAATTGAAAAGAAGATACACCTAAATCAAATAAGATTCCATCTACTTGAGTGATTCCCAATTCATAAAGTCTTTCTTTTGCATTTAGAAAGTTATCCTTGATAATCGTATAATTAGAAAAATCAGCTAATTTTTCTTTAGCTTTATTAATTGCGAAATCATCTTGATCAAAACCGTAAAGATGTCCATTAGGTATTTTACTTAAGATAACTGAAGAATGTCCAGCTCCACCTAATGTCATATCTACATATGTAAGTCCATCTCTTATATTTAGATTTTCAATTACTTCTTCTAATAATACGGGAATATGTTTTTCCAATTTTATCACCTATTATATTATATCATATATATTTTTTGACAAAAGAAAAACGTTGATAATTCAACGCGTCTTTTTCTTTTATTCTTCTGTTACTTTTTCTGCTTTTGGTTCAACTACTAATTTACCTTTGTAGTATCCACATTTTTTACAAACTATATGACTTAAAGTCATTTCTCCGCAATTTGGACATATTGCCATAGTTGGAGCTTGTAATTTGAAATGTGTTCTTCTTTTTCTTTTTTGAGATTTACTGATCTTATTCTGTGGTACAGCCATTGTTATCCTCCTCTATTGTTGTTTTATCTTCGCAAATGGACTGCTAGATGTTAGTTCTTCTTCATCCATCAAGTGTATATCTTCTTTATAATTAGCTAAAGCTTCTGGGTCATATGCCTTCATTGGCTTTTCAATTAAAATTTCAGAAAATATATATTGATCAATGTCAATTGTGATACCTTCAATTAAGTGAGTATCATCATCAACCGGAGTGGTTGAAAAGTTTAAGTGTGTGTTAAAATCTAAATCTACTATTACTTCCTTTAATGATAAAGAACATAACATTGTTAATTTAGTTTTTATATTAAGATCAAAGATGAATAGGTTTTCTTCTTTGATAAAATCATAAAATCCTTCAATTTCTGTAATAGAAATTTTTTCTAGATCATCAATTTCTTCAGTAATATAGCCATTCAAGTCTAATGTAAAATCAAGATCTGTATCGGTTTTTGATCTCTTAATAAGTTCATGAATTGTCCATTTCAATTCCATCACCTCATCACAGCAAATCAATTATACTTTTTTTTAAGTTTATTGTCAAGAAAAATATGCTGGTAAGATAGAGCACTTGGCGAAAAAAATACTATATGGTTTGCATTAATAATCAAATGCGTTATAATATGTAATGGTTAAGAGAAAAGAGGAGATATTATGAGTAAAATTGCTGATATTAAGAAAAGCCTAAAGGATATAATCGATCCTACTTCAAATAAAGCTTTTCATGAAACAAAAGCTATTAAACATTGTGGTATCGATGAATCTACGAATTCTGTGGTTTTAGTAATTGAAGTGTTAGAAAAAAATCCAGAAGCTACAAAGAAACTTACAAGAGAAATAGCTAAGGTAGTAAAAATAGATTTAGGATATTCTGGTGTTAAGGTTGAATTTGTTCAAGCGAAAGTAGAACAAACAAAGTCAAAAACAATATTAATTGCTTCAGGTAAGGGTGGCGTTGGTAAATCAACTGTAACGGCTAACTTAGCTTATGCATTAATGAGACTCAATAAAAGAGTAGCTGTTATTGACGCAGATGTTTATGGTGCAAATATGCCTAAAATATTTAATGCAACAGATCATGTCATTATGGGAAATAATGATGGGAAACTTTATCCTTTCGAAAAAGATGGAGTACAAATGATTTCTACTGAATATTTAGTAGAAAAAAATCGTGCGTTAATGCTTAGGGGTCCAATGCTTAATAAAGTGTTGAAGTTATTTTTTGAAGAAACATTATGGAATGGTGAAATTGATTTCTTCTTAGTAGACTTACCACCAGGAACTGGTGATGTAATGATGGATATGAAAGATTTCGTAACCGATCCAAAAATGCTTTTAGTAACTACTCCACAAGCAAATGCTTCACACATCGCTATTAAGGCAGGATTCGCTGCTAAAGATTTAGGACAAGAATTACTAGGCGTTGTTGAAAACATGTCTTATTATGAAGTAAATGGTGAAAAACACTATATCTTCGGACAAGGTGGAGGTCAAGAAGTAGCTGATGAATTATTAGTTGAACTTTTAGCTGAACTTCCAATTGTGCCAAGCGATAATTCTATTTATAAAGAAACGGACAAAGCTGGAATACTTTATTTAAATCTGGCGAATAATTTACTAAAGTTACTTAAGTAAGGGGCTGTAAAGAAACAGTCATAGAAAGAAAAAAAGATAAAACAAAAACCAGACTCAAATGAGGCTGGTTTTTTGGTATAATTAAGGTATGACAAAAC
>JAEIOE010000042.1 GCA_016342455.1 Mycoplasmatota bacterium
CCTGTAACTTTCATCGTAAGCATCGCTATAATAAAAATAATAACATCATCTATCATAAAGAATATAATATAGATTCCTATATACATAAATTCAGAAGAACTTGATAAATCATTATAGGAAAGTATCTGGGTGAATAATAATGGTAAGCCAGCTGAACATGCTAGTTCAATAATATTTACAGTGAGTGCTAATAAAATTACACCTATTAATGCGATAAAAAGATTTTGTTTTTTTACAATATCTTTAATTCTCTCAATCATCTTTTTTCTTTGTGAATCACTTGTTACTTCACAACCCACTTCTTTTTTACGGTTCTTAAAGTACTTAAATATATTATAGCTACCAAAAACAAAAGCGAATAAGCCAATAAGATATCGAAACCAGAGTACAGAAGACAGAAGTTCTTTAGAAATTTCAAGATAAGCAAACATTAAGATAAAATAAGCTAGTCCAGACGTTACAAGGAAAGTAAATCCAATAATCCACATCCTTTTACGATCTTTTAAATTGACAAGCATACCAATTAGAAAGATTAAAACCCACATCGCACATGGATTAAATCCATCTACGAATCCCAAAAGAATCGCTCCTGTAAATAAAGATACGGTTTCTAAGTCCACTTCACCTATAATTGGTAAATCGACTGTTGTTCTCGTTAATTCATCAAAGTCTGAATCGAGAATTGCTTCTCCATTAATAATTTTAGCTGTAATATCTACGTAATCACCATCTGAATACTTGAGAAGTGTATCTTCTATGTCTACTTCTATTTGACTATTGAATCCTTGAAATGCTAATCCACCTATGACTACAGTTGGTGTCGTGGTAGCTAATTCAAAGGTATCTGTTACCTCTGTAAATAACGCATAATTAGCTGAATCACCTATTTCATAATAAATAATGTTCATCTCAGGATGATCATCTTCTAAATCAAGCAAAAACTCTTCCATATCAGCACAGTTGAGACAAGTAATCGAATGAAAGAAATAGACATCTATTTGACCGACTGCGATTACTGACTGAAAAAAGGGACTGATTAACAATCCCAAGATAACTATGAAAATAAGTTGCTTAATTCTTTTCATTCAGCACCTCTAGTATTTGATTCATCTCTTTCAGTGTTTTTTCACCGACAATTCTTTTTATTTCCACGCCATCATTAAAAACAATTAATTCTGGCAATGTTTTACCTACATTATATTTTTTAACTTCTTCTTCATTAAAATCAAAATCTAAATCTATTATATCAATATTCGGATATTCTTTCAGTGCTTTTTTCCAAGTTTTTTTCATTGACAAACAACTCATGCACCACATAGCTGTTATTCTAACTATTTTCATGAATGATCTCCTTGATCGCATTTACTAGTTCATCTAGTTCCGACTTCTTTGTTAAATAAGATAGAGAAACTCTTACTGAACTTTCTGCTAACTCATCTGAACCAGTTAGTCTTTTCACTGTCATAGAAAAACTTGAATCTGAATTACAAGCTGTTTGTGTAGAGATATAAATACCTCTGTCAGATAAAGCTTTTTGTAACACATTCGCTTTTAAACCAATAAATGATATGTTAACAATATGATAAATACCACTTTTTGAATTTAAATGAGAAATCGCTATATCTGGCAATAGTTCATTAATAAGATAATGATACAATTCTTCTATATGTTTTGATTTCTTATCAAAGTCAAGATATACCGTAGTTATTGCTTTCCCTAAACTATAAATCAAAGGAGCTGCAGGTGTTCCACCTCTGAAAACTGAAGTTGATTTTCCACCATGGATGACAGGAACTAAGTTAATACTTTCTTTTCTTAGTAATGCTCCAACCCCTTTTATTCCATAAATCTTATGTCCTGTAAAAGTAACTAAATCACAGACAGTTACATCTACATTGATTTTACCTATCGCTTGAGTCATATCCGAATGGAATGAAACATGGGAATATTTTTTTATAACTTCTTTAATTGCTTTTAAGTCCTGCAAGATCCCTAGTTCTGAATTAATCATTGCGATACTTACTAAAATGGTATCTTCTCTGATTAGTTCTTCTAATTCTACTAAGTCGACGACCCCATTAGCATCTGTGCCTAAAATATCGATTTCATATCCGAGTTTAGCAAGATAGTTTAAACAACTAGTCACTGAAGAGTGTTCATAAGGCGAAGATATAATATGTTTCCCTCGATGATTATTTGCTTCAGCGAAACCCTTAATAGCTAAATTGTTCGCTTCTGTAGCACCTGATGTGTAAATCACTTCATAAGCAGAGGCATTTAATATCGCTTTTATTATGTCTGTGGTTTCATCTATTAATTCCTTAGCTAAAATACCTAATTTATGTGTAGAATTAGGATTTCCATAAATTTTTAAGTTTGCTTCATTAAAAGCATCTAACACTTCTTTATTTAAGGGCGTTGTTGCACTATAATCTAGATATATCATGCTTACTCCTGTTCTTCAATTTCTTTGTAAATTAATATATTGATTTACTCAATTTTATTCATTTTGTTTTGAATTTCTCTACACGTATCTCCAAATTTACCATAATAAACATAATCAAAGTAAATATCTCCAGAGGTTTTAGAAAGATTCATTAACAGTGTTTTTTTACCGTATTTAACTAAATCCGCTGCTGGATAAACCGTAAGAGAGGTTCCAGCAATAATTAATAGGTCTGCTTTCACTATTTCTTCTACAGCGTTTAATACGATGTCATTGTCTAATGCTTCTCCATATAGCACAACATCTGGCTTTACCAAGCCATTACACTCTAGACAACGGATTGGGTCAACATTATTGAGCACATAATTAATATTATACGCTTCATGACATCTTACACAATGATTACTATAAATAGAGCCATGAATTTCTAATACATTCTTAGACCCAGCTAATTGATGTAAGCCATCAATATTTTGAGTAACAATCGCTTTTACTTTACCAGTTTTTTCTAGCTCAGCTAAAAAAATATGTCCCGGATTAGGCAAAGCTTCTGTATGAATTATGTTTTCTTTATAATATTCGTAAAAAATCTTAGGTTGATTCATAAAAAAATTATGACTTAATACTTTTTCTGGGCGATAAACATAATCTTGACTATAGATACCTTTAGGGCTTCTAAAATCTGGAATCCCTGATTCCACACTAGCGCCAGCGCCTGTTAGTACTACAATTGATTTTGCCTTATCTATTAACTCTATGATTGGAGTTATTGATTTAAATACTTCCATTAGTTTAAGAAGTGAATTCCAAACTGATCAAGTCCCATAGCTGCTTCATGTACTAATTCTTGTACAGTCGGATGAGCAAATACAGTTTCTTGAAGATCTTCTGCGCTTAACCCCTTAGTAATGGCTAAGGTTACTGTAGCTATTAAATTATCTGCATCTTTACCAAATATCATAGCTCCAATAAGTTTTTTACTCGATGTATCTCTTAACAATTTCATATATCCAGCTTCTGCTTCCATGATTAATGCTTTACCATTTGCAGTATATGGAACTTTCACTACTTCATAATCTATTTCTTCTTCCTTACACATTGCTTCGGTTTTACCAACTGTCGCAATGGTAGGAGTTGTAAATATAACTGCAGGAATAGCATCATAGTTCATTTCTCTATCTTTACCTAAGATATTATCAACAGCTACTAATCCTTGATGAGAAGCAACATGAGCCAATTGTATAATATTGGTTACATCACCTATTGCGTAGATATTTGCTACATTTGTTAACATGTGACTGTCTACTGATACCCCTGATCTGAAATCATGCAAAATTTTAGTGTTTTCAAGTCCTAGATTATCTATCATTGGCACTCTACCAACAGCTTCTAATACCATATCGGCTTGAACTACTTTTTCTTTATCTTTTTGAGTAAACATTACTGTTTTCAAACCATTTTCTTCTTTGATTTCAGTAACACCAGCATTATTTAATATTGTAATGTTCAATTGTTTCGCAAAACGCATCAATCTTGAACTAAATTCCTTATCTACACCTGGTAATACTCTTGGTAGGAATTCAATCACAGTTACAGCTACGCCAAAACTAGCGTAAATAAATGCAAATTCCATTCCAATTACTCCCCCACCAATAATCGCAAGTGTTTTAGGTAGTTCTTTATTATTTAATAACACTTCAGAATCGATTGCTAAATCATTTCCTGGAAAGTTTAAATGTTTTGTTTTTGAACCTGTTGCAATAATAATATTTTTTGCTGTATAGATATCATCATTAACAGAAACTTCTTTATCATTTAAAAACTTCGCAAAGCCATGAATAACCGTTACACCATATTTTTCTAGCAAGAATGCTACTCCTGTAACAAGTTTTTCTTTTACTTCATCTTTTTTATCAATAATTATTCCTAGATTAATAGATGGATTCTCTAAAAAAATTCCATTATGTTCAGAATGTAATATCTCCTGATATAATTCTGCCGATTTAACCAAAGCTTTTGTTGGTATACATCCTACATTTAAACAAGTACCGCCAACCCACTTTGCATCTACTAGAGTAACGTTTAATCCCTTCTTCGCTGCATATATAGCAGATACATATCCACCTGGTCCAGCTCCAATAATCAGTAAATCTGTTTTTTTATTATCCATTGTGTCCCCCACTAATTTTGAATTTACATCTATTCAAATTATAACAGTTTTATCAGACATTTACAAATCATTCCCGTAAAAGATATTTGATTTTTTTGTGTAAACTTGATTGTTATAAATACTTATATTTGTTATAATTTGCATATGCAAGTTAAGGAGGCTATTTATGAATGCTATAATTTTTCACACAACAACGAAACATCAATCATCTTTAATTGTTTCTAATAACTTTGAAGGCGACAAATTTCAGATTAAATCTGTTAAAAAAGTTCCTAAAAGTACTGCTTGTCAAATGTTCCTTTTCGGGTTTCAAACAGTGGCTAAAAAAACTGTTAAGCTTCAAAAGTTAGACATTGATTTTGACAAATACGATGAGATATATTTTGTATCTCCTATCTGGGCTGGTAGAATCAACGCCTACGTAAGACAGTTTCTCAAAGATAACACGATTAAAAATAAGAAGATTCACATTATTGCTAATGCGCTTGGAGATAATCCAAAGTACTTCAAGACATTCAAAGAATGCTTAGATCCAAGTAATGAAGTCGTTGAAGAATCTGTATATATTAAAGGTGTAAAACAATAATAGAAAAGACTGTAAACGTAGTGTTTACAGTCTTATTTTTTTAAAAAATAAATTCTTCAGTTCTTTGGTAATAGGTATCGAAGAGAGAACATAATGGCTTGTAAAATAACAAGAATGTAGCTGCACTATTAAACGCTAAAGCAATTTCCCAAGGAAGATCTAATACAAAGTAAGTCCAAACACTGAAATTAGATTGTACAACCATATTCACTGGTATAAACATCCAACTATAGATAAATGCAAACAGAATTCCCCAGATAAATAATACATAATCTGGTTTATTCCTTAAGGTTCTCGCTACAATTCCCAATATAGGCCATGAAAGAAACATTGGTAAAGAATACAATAAGTTTAAGCTACCCATCATCATATTATCCAAAAAGACATATGCAAGGATTAATGGTATTAATTCTTTATAAGTCAAGTACCTAGCAAAGACAATAATCAGAACTACTGTCAATTGTACTTGAGGAATAAAAACCAATAACTCCTCTTGAGCAACTAAAAGAGCGAGAAGCATCGCAGTAGTTGTGATGCTTCTTATACTTCTTTTTGTGTTAGAAAGTTTCAAGTTTGAATTGATACACCGATCCATCAACTAGATCAGTAGCATCTACTCCTGTAGCAGCATATCCATCATTAATGTAGAATGAAATGTATTCATTTCCTTCCAAAACTATTAATGTGTCAATAGCTGTTAAATAACGACCGAAATCACTTTCTTCATAAGTTATTGTGAAGTTAGTGTCTAGTAAGTCAAATAGTGTATCAAGTTCATAAAATGATACATCCATTGAGTTTGAAACATATTCTGTTTCTACCTCAGCTGTGTCAGGATTGTCTCCTGTTGTGTAAATTTCGAACGTTACTGTTCCTAATGCAACTACAGTTGTTGCTTCAACTGTTGTAGCTGTCTGTGCTCTTGTTGCTTCTGTTGTTTGATCGCATCCCATAAATAAAGGAATGATCAACAAGAATAGTATAATACCCAGTACTCTTCTTTTCATCTTTCTCTCCTAAAAATGTATTTAATTAAATAGGTAGGTCTCCCGACTTATCTTCATATAACTTAACCCCTTCTCGTTTTACCGATGGTTTTTGTTAAGCTATCCAAATTACGGTTGCTGGTACAGTTCAGGAATTTCACCTGTTTCCCTGTTATTCACCTATTAATTAGCAAAATATTCAATTTTTTTGATAAAGTGCAATCTCAAAAGATTAAACACCACTATAAGTATAACCTGAATAAATTACATAATAGCAAGTTGTGATTTTGTTTATATAATCTAACTATTATATTATATGTTTTATTCGTTAAGATATCAAGACTTATTCGAATGTAAATTTTTACATTTGACTAAAGAAAAAAGCAAAGTTACCTTTGCTTTTACTTTCAATTATGATAGTGGGCTAAATTCGTCTTTTCCAACACCACAAAGTGGGCAAACCCAATCTTCAGGTATATCTGCAAAAGCTGTTCCAGGTTCGATTCCACTATCAGGATCTCCTAATACTGGATCATATACGTATCCACATACGTCACAAATATATTTCATAATAATCCTCCTATTTTTTTTCTTAACTTAATTATACAAGATATAATATCAATTTACTACTGAGAAGCATAAATTTGTAAAAATATTCTATTTTCTTTCCTTTTTTAATTCATCTTTAAACATTTCTACGGGTATTTTATGTTTTAAAGTCTTAAATAATACTGATATTATTTCAGCGAAAGCTCCAACACTTATTAAAATGGCGAAGATGATAATGACAATATGTATGTTTTCTAACAATGAATTGACTGACACATCAAAGAAAGTAGCAATTTCTTGAACAAAATCAGGATTTAACAAGCTTGCTTGTGTAATAAATAGAACCGTAACAATTGCTTGCATAACTCTGGCTGCTAAATGAAGTGCTGTAACAGAAGCTGTCCATTGTCCTTTTAGCAACTTGAAAATGTCTGATGAAACATTTAAAAGTAAAACTGCTATAAATATTGGAACAAAAGTCTGAACAATGGAAGGATTAAATAACGGTAATGTATTATTAACAATTCCACCATCTATCCAAATAATACTAACCATATTCTTATACAATAGATAAATAAATAAAGAGCCAATAGTAAGATTAACAATTAAACTGATAAAAGTACCCAATCTACTGATATTCTTCTTTGTTTTATCTGGTAAATTTGGCAAATTTTTCGTTTCAAACTTCATAACTCTACCATCTTTATTCGCACGATCAACTATAATAAATATAAACGTAACAACGGCAAAAGCTTGGAACAAACTATCGATGATATCTCCTAAGGTTTTCCCTAGAATTTCGAATATGATTCCAAATATCGTTTCAGAATCTGGATTCAATGCATGAGTTATCCCACCTGACACAAGCGCAATAGCTCCAAATACGATAGCTACTATCTTTAAAACCGTAATATAATCATCAAACCATTCTGGGCCAACGAGATATTTTTTATTTCCACGATAATCACTAGCTAAGGTACGTGGATGCCCTAAGGATTGTAAGACCTCTTCAATTTCTTGTTCAGTTGGCTCATCTCTTAACATTTCTCTTATGTTTGACTCTAGTTCTAAAGATACTTCAGCCCTTTGATTTGCTGGTAATCTTCTTACTACATCGTATACATATCTTTCAATTGTATTATTCATTATTCTTTCCCCCTACTATTTTACTTACATCTTTAACCATTCCAAAATATTCATCTAGTAAGTAATCATATAGTTTAAGTCCTTCTTCACTTAAACTGTAGTATTTTCTCGGTCTATTCATTGTTGTGTCCCACTCACTTATAAGTATTCCTTGGGATTCAAGTCTTCTAAGCAATGGATATAGTGTTCCTGCCTCGATAGCTACTCCTTTATCAATTAGTTTTTGTAATAGGGAGTACCCATACTCTTTATCAAACAATTGACTAAGTACTACTATTATTTGTGTTCCTCTTTTTAATTCAACTAAGTAGTTTGTGTATATATCACTGCTCATATTACCACCTCGATATTATTATACTGTATGACATACACTATTGTCAAGTCAATACTAATAAATATTTTATAACATAAGAAAAAGGATTAATTATTAATCCTTTAATTTTTTATAAAAACACTTTATACTATAGTAATTCTAATATTTGTGAATACTCCTCTTGAAATCTATTTTCAAAATCGTGATAGAAAACTAAACTATCATTTTCTCTTATATATAATCTAAAAGCAGTTTCATTCGTTTCTTCATAATAATAAAAGTCACAAATTAATTCAAGGTCATCTAATTCTAAATACACCGTGGTTTGTGCCATAGGGCCTAAAATTATATTTAATATTTGGCTTTCATATATTTTGCCATCGTCAATGTCTTCAAAAATAGTTCTCATAACAGAGGCAACTAGTTCAGGATGATCTAAAAACTCTTTTTCATAGGGAACCTCTCCAAAAGTTGATGTTAGTTTTCTAAGATTCACCACTTCAAAGATTCCATCTACAGTAACTAGTTCTTTAGTTACTTGTTCTTCAGCTGATTTTGTAAAATCTGAAGTTTCATAAGAAAAATTTACAGCTACGTATGGATCATATTCAACTGATGTTGTAGATAAATCACTTTCTGTTTACGTTGTTGAAATATCATCACAACTTATCAAAAACAAACTAATTAGCATGATGATTGTTAGTAATAATTTTTTCATTTTTCATCTCTCCCATATATATATTTCTTTGGTCTCTATTACTTAAACAAACAACTAAGCCAGTTTATTGGTGTTTTGAAAAAAAAGGATTAACTTAATGTTAATCCCTTAGCTTCTAATTCGCTATATCTAGCTTCAATCTCTTTAATGATTCTATCAAATTCTTCACCTTTAAACATATCATCTACCTTTAAATATAGAATTTTGTCTTTTGGTACTTTATAAGTTTTAAAAATCCTATCTAACACATCATAATAGTTTGCGTAATGGAACTTCAAATAATCATATTGGTCTTTTTCCATTTCGCGGCCTCTTTTATTTACATTTTTAAACAAAGCCTCTTCCTCTCTTACAATCACGATGTGAATGTCTATATCAGGAAGTCTTTTTAAATGTTCATCCGCAATTGCGTATGTAAGAGCTACTTCATAAGCAGACATAATTCCCTCTAATCTCAGTAATTCAGTGAATACTAAGTTTGAGAAAAGAGTGGAGTCACAAACACATGACAATTCATTTCTTGATTTCCACATTAATAGAAACAAAGAACTGTAAAATGCGTTTTGACTTAATAAAGCAAAAGTTTCTTTATCTTGATAGAAAAGAGGCAAGAATTCGTTCTTTTCTACTGGTTCCTCAATTAATGGTACATGGTAATGTTCTGATAATAACTTAGATAGGGTTGATTTTCCACAACCGATTGGTCCAATGATGCCTACTCTCATCTGTAATCTCCTTCGTTTGATTTTAATCTATGTTAAAATTATACCTAATTCTTTGCTTCAAGTCAAAGAGATTTCTCGTTTTTATTCATTAAATTTCAATGCTTCAATACATCTGTGTATTTCAATATATTATTTTTATTTTATATTGAAAACACAGCTCTTTTATATCTTTTTATAACTTTATATAAAAAAAAAGAATGTCAATTAATTCGACATTCTTAAAACTAACTCCATAACGAGAGAATCAAAATATTTTCCTTCTATTTTAAATTTTTTTGTATATTTTCCAACTTCTTTAAAGCCTAATTTTTTATACATCTTTATTGCTATATCATTATCAGCTCTCACTTCTAAGTTTACATTTTCTATCTCTAACGTCATTCGGCAATAATTTAATGCATATTGCATACAATGAGTTCCTATTCCTATATTCCAATAGTCTTTAAGGACTGAAATGCCTAAGCTAACATTATGTTTAATTTTTTCTCTAGAACTTCCATTGAGTCCAAACACAGATACAATCTCTCCATCTACTTTTGCAATAAATGTTTTATTGTTTAAACTTGCTTTGTTTTTTTCTAAGTATTTTGTTTCTTCCTCAACAGATAAGCCGATTCCAGAACCATCCATGACTAGATTAGTAGATTCACTTCCTACTTTTTTACAATATTCAAGAATTTTTTCTGCGTCACTGGGATTGGCTTCAGACATTTCTAAAATCTTTTTATTTTTTAAAAACTTCATTTTATCATCTCCTTACTACTATTATAAAAAAAAAGAGAAGTTTTTTCAACCTCTCTATTCATCAAATATACCTGTACTGAAATATTTTTCTGCAGAATCCGGAAAAATCATCACAACATTCTTATCTTCTATCTTATTTTCAATCAAATAATCGATAGTTGCAGATAACACAGCGCCTGAAGAGATACCAATACTTATACCTTCTGTTCTAGGAACAAATCTAGTTAATCTGATTGCATCTTCATCATCAACTCTTAAAACTTCTTCGACATATTTTAAGTCTAAGTTTTTAGGAATAAACCCAGCACCTATTCCTTGAATTTTATGCTTTCCAGGATCTAAGCCATTTATGACACTTGAGTTGAATGGTTCTACACCTATTACTTTTGTCTTTAAGCCATAATCTTTAAAGTATTTACTGTTACCGGTAATTGTTCCGCCAGTACCAATTCCCGCAAAGAAATAATCTACCTTACCATTTAAAGCTTGAATAATTTCTTTCGCAGTTGTTTGATAGTGACTTTCTGGATTCTCTGGATTATCAAATTGAGAAGGTATTACTGAGTTTTCTATTTCTTTATGAAGTTCCAATGCTTTCGCAGTTGAACCTTTAATCCCTTCGCTACCTGGTGTTAGAATGATTTCCGCTCCATATAACTTCATATAACTTATTCTTTCCTTAGACAAGCTATCAGGCATGATAAGGATACACTTATTACCATAATAAGCAGAAATCATTGCTAAGGCAATTCCAGTGTTTCCACTAGTTGATTCAATAATAACTGTATTATTATCTATTAAGTTCTTCATCATTAAATCAAAGAACATATAATATGCTGGCCTTACTTTTACTGATAAACTTGGATTGAAACTTTCAAGCTTCGCATACAATTTTGATTTTAAATTGTATTCTTTTTCAATTTTTTTAAGTCTGACAAGTGGAGTATTTCCAATTGTTTTTAATATATTATCATATACTCTCATTTTTAATATTACTCCTTAATTCTAATTCAGGTTCTTTATTCGTTACTATCGAATTTTTTGGTATTGATTTCATTACCAAAACATTTGATC
The DNA here is from genome assembly GCA_016342455.1 of Mycoplasmatota bacterium. Classification (GTDB taxonomy): domain Bacteria; phylum Bacillota_I; class Bacilli_A; order Izemoplasmatales; family Hujiaoplasmataceae; genus 4572-104. Next base: position 11,458 of record JAEIOE010000042.1, read on the forward strand.
CAATAACTGAGTTTTCACCAATAACTGTATCTCCACCTAAAATAGATGCATTTGAATAAATCGTTACATCGTTTTCAATCGTAGGATGTCTTTTAATACCTTTGAGTTTCTTACCTTTTCTTAAAGACATAGCTCCTAAGGTAACTCCTTGGTAAATTTTTACGTTATCACCAATAACAGCTGTTTCACCGATAACAACGCCTGTACCATGGTCAATAAAGAAACTTTTGCCTATCATTGCTTTTGGATTAATGTCTATTCCTGTCTCTCTATGAGCAAATTCTGCCATCATTCTTGGGATGACTCTTACTCCTAGATTATCTAGTGTATGAGCTATTCTATAGATTAAGATAGCATAAATACCTGGATAAGAGATAATTACTTGATCACGGTTAAAGGCCGCTGGGTCCCCTTGATAATGTGCTTCTACATCTAAAGCAATTTCTTCTCTAATTTGAGGAATTGCATTAAAGTAAGCTTGACATAATTCGCAAGATTCATCTGCAAATATAGATTTATCTTGTTCATCTGTTAAATAAAGCCTTGAGTAAAGTATTTGTTTTCTCAACACTTTTCTTAGTTTATTTACTTTTTTAGTTAGTTTTCTATTACAAAGACTATCTACTACAAAACCGTTTGTAAAGTAACCAGGGAATACAAGATCCTTTGTTAACTGAATAATTTTCTTTACTTCACTATTCTGTGGCTTTCTACAAGCAGAATGGTCCTTCTTTATTTCGGTGTTTTTATAAGAATTTTGTAGCTTTTCTACAATATCTTTTGTTTTCATCATAATTAATACCTCAACTTATTTTATCACAGTTAGGTGATTATCTATATTTTGATGATTTTTTTAATGAAAAAGAAGCTAAAACATACGCTTAGCTTCTCTATTTTGTCAATTATTCTATTCTTCTAGGTATTCAGATAGTGGTTTTATAGTCTCATGATAATAATTCCAATATCTATTTTGATAATACGCTTCCATTGAATCATCAGGCAAATATAGCGTGATAGCTGATTTATCTCTAACAATTAATCCGTAAACTTCAGTAATAGATGAATCAGTAACGAAACTTCTTCTTATTACAACAGTAGTTATTGAAGAATCATCAGTGATATAAAAACCTATCATTTCAACCGTATTTGGAATATCTAAGATAGTTAGTTTTTCTGCAGCCATAAATACATAACCATATATGTGAGTTATATCACTTAAATCAATCGTTTCCAGATTTTGATTTTTATAAAAAGAGTAAAATCCTAACTCATCAACTATATCGGGAATAGTATAATGCGTCGCTGCTTTATTTTGAGGATATCTTAATAAAGTGACTCCTCTAAAATTTTCACATATCACACCATCAATATCAAAAAATGTTTCATTCTCATCCTCTACGAATATATCTTTTAATGCAGGTAAATCGTAGAAAGCTGAATATGATATTTCTTCTATATTCTCATGTATGTTAATTACTTCTAAAAATTCATTATGAGTAAAGGCTAAAGCCACTATTTCAGTAACTGTCTCCGGAACTGTAAATTCAGTTGAAGTAAGGCCTCCTGGATAAAATATCAATTTTGTTTCATCCTGCGAGTAGACTACTCCATCTATTATTTTATAAGCTCCAAAATCATCTTGTAAAACAATATCAGTTAATTTAGGTGTATTATAAAAAGCTTCAAAGAAGACAAACATTCCCGGCGTTGGAAAATAAAATGTTTCCAACGATACACAGTCTTTAAACGCCCACTTATTTATTACAAAATGTGTATATTCTATATAAGAAGAACGATAGAAACTAACTGTATAGTTACTATATTCAATATCATTAAGAATTACTGTTCCTTCTAGTTTTGAACTTACATATGGACAGTCTTCACTGTATGTAATTAAGCCTTCTTCATCTTCAGATACAATTGTACAAAGATCTGAATTTTCTGACAAAAAAGTATTTAACTCTTCTGTCCCAACGGTTCTTTCATCTATTCCTAATAGATCCCCGTAAAATTCAACGCTTTGTAAAGATTCACAGCTTTCGAATGCAAAAAAATCGATAGTTTCTAAATTATTAGGAAGATATACTTCTATAATCTCACTGTCTTTAAAAGCTTCAGACATTATATATTTAACAGGTAATCCATCAATATATTGAGGAATCATTAGGTATAACGCATCTCCATTGTATCCATAGATAGCAGCAAAATCTCGCTGTGCGAATATTTCTTCTGGCATATTTTTTTCTCCAAGATCAAACACTTCACTAGCAAGTTCTTGAACTAAGGTTAATTCTAAGTTTTCAGTTACTATCACTTCACCAGCGTAAACAGTTTCCCCATCACTCCAGCCAACATATATATGTTCATCATCAGTATTTTGCATAGGTAAATCAAAAGGATCTCCATGATTTACAGTATGCTCTTGATTAATAGTCTCATCATTATTGTACAAAATAACAGAATGACGCACTATCGTTGTTGATTCTTCGGTTGTAACTTCTTGACAACCTAATAAAAATAATAGTCCAAATGATATTAACAATGTTTTAAAAATCTTCTTCATGCAAGCCTCCAAATAATTTATTTATACTATATATTTTTTCTTCATCATTAATATTGTAACATTTCTAAAGATGAATTTAAATATTATTAAAACTTTTTATAAAAAAACAGTTTCGCTAAAAAGCGAAACTGTTGTGTTTGTTCTATAAAATCAATAAGCCTGAAGTTTTTCTTCTTTCCTAAGTATTCTAAGTGTTCCTTCAGCTAACGCTCGCATTTCATCTTCACCAGGATAAATGTATACAGCAACTAATTTATCTAAATAAGTTCTAATATAGTCTATTAAATATTTACTGTATGCTAATCCTCCAGTGATAATAACGCCATCAATTTTTGAACGTGAAGCAAAATACATCGCTCCGATATATTTCACGATGTTATAGCCCATCGCTTCGAAATAGAATTGAGCTTCAGAATCTCCATTAGAGATTCTTTCTTCTACGACTCTACCATCATTCGTTCCAAGATAGGAAACAAGTCCACCTTGACCTACTAATAGTTTCTTTATTTGTTTTTCCGTATATTTGCCTGAAAAACATAAATCAACTAAAGGATAAGTTGGTATCGTACCTGTTCTTTCTGGTGAAAATGGTCCATCTCCACCTAAGGCATTATTTACATCGACAACTCTACCGTTCTTATGTAAACCAATACTAATTCCTCCACCTAAATGAACGACAATTAAGTTTAAGTCTTCATAATGTTTTTTTACAGTTCTCGCATGTCTTTTCGCAGTAGCTTTTTGATTTAAGGCATGAAAAATACTTTTTCTTTCAATTAATGCTTGACCACTTACTCTAGCGATATCTTCAAATTCATCCACTACAACAGGATCCACAATATAAGCTGGTCTGTTTAAAGGTTTTGCAAAACTAGAAGCTAATAAAGCTCCTAAATTTGAAGCATGAGACCCATATTTACAAGTCCTTAGATCTTCTAACATTTTCTCTGTAACTAAGTATGTTCCACCATTTTTAAGTGCTTTTAACATACCACCTCTACCAACGAATACATCGATTTGTTCTAATTTATATCTATGATCCAGTAAAAAATCCAATATTACTTGTTTACGAAATTCTAACTGACCAATAATATTATTGAATTTTTCTAATTCTACAACATCATGCCTAAGCGTTGATTCTTGAATTAACTTATCATTCAAGAATAGAGCAACTTTAGTTGATGTTGAGCCTGGATTAATGACGAGTTGCAAGAAGTCCATCTTTATTCACCACCGCTAATAAAATTGAGTTCAGTTTGGCTTCGGCTGTATCAGCTCTTGAAGTTAAGACAATCGGTACTTTAGCACCCATGATTATCCCGGCTGATTTACCTTGACCTAAGAAAACACTTGTTTTATAAAATATGTTACCACTATCTAAATTTGGAAATATTAAAATATCACAAACTCCTGCAACAGGAGATTCTATACCTTTATGTTTTACTGAATCCATTGATACTAAATTATCAATCGCAAAAGGCCCATCAATTAAAAAATCTATTTCTTTGTCTTGATAGTATTCTACTATTTTTTGAGCATCCATTGTAGATTCTATTCTAGGATTCACTTTTTCAACTGCAGAAACGATACCTACTTTTGGTTGTTTATAGCCTAAAGATTTAGCAAGTTTAACAGCTGATTCAGCTATTGCTATTTTTTGTAAGTAATCCGGAGTAATATTCATCGCTCCATCTGTAGCAAAGAGAATTCTGTCCATAGTCGGAAATTCAACTATTCCTATATGAGAAAGTAGTTCAGCGTCTTTAATTCCATATTCTTTATTAACAACAGCTTTTAAAATGATTCTTGTATCAATTAGACCCTTCATAAGGATTTCAGCCCTACCATCATTAACCATATCCATTGCAAGTTTGCTAGCTTTTACTGGATCTAATTCATTGATTACTTGATAAGGTTTTTTAAGCCCGTATTGAATAATTAATTCATCTATTTTTGCTTTGTCTCCAATTAAAATTGCTTCTACAATACCAAAGTCAACTGCATCTTTTACCGCTTCGATAACATGATCATCGTGTGCAAAGACTACAACCATCTTCTTAAGGGTAGCAGATTTTGCTGCTTCTCTTAATTCAGCTAAGTTTCTAAGCATAACTTATAGAAGCATTTCTTACAAATGCTTTACCTGCTTCCAATGCTTTTTCGTTTAATTCCAATAAATGAGCTTTTTTCTCACCTAATATTTTTTTTACTACAGCTAAAATCGTTTCATCTGAGAACATCTTTGTTAATTCCAAATACGCTCCCATCATGACCATATTCGCAACCTTAGCGTTTCCTAATTCAATTGCAATATCATTAATAGGGACACCCAAACATGTTTGATCGCAGCCTTTTGGTGCTTCTGTAATGATTGAAGAATTATAAAGAATTAATCCCTTAGGGCTAACATTCTTTTTGAACTTTTCAAGGGAAGGTCCGTTGAATGCTACTAAGTGATCTGAATTTTTGAATATTGGAGAATTGATTTCTTCATTAGAAACAATAACAGAACAGTTTGCTGTTCCACCTCTTGTTTCAGGTCCATATGATGGGAACCATAATCCAAATAACTCATCTTTTGTTGCTGAATAAGCTAAGATTTGTCCAAACATCATAACACCTTGGCCACCAAATCCAGCTACTTTAATATTACTAGCACTATTCATTTTGATCACCTTTGTCTTTAAATACACCTAATGGGAATTCAGGAATCAAATCTGATTCTACCCATTTTAAAGCATCTACTGGTTTTACTCCCCAGTTAACAGGACAAGTTGAAACAATTTCTATCATTGTAAAACCTTTATTCGCTTTTTGATATTCAAAAGCTTTTTTAATCGCTTTTTTGGCTTTCATTACATTTTTAGGATTGTGTACTGATACTCTTTCAAGATATGCAACACCTTTAATAGTAGAGAACATTTCACTAATATGAATTGGATTTCCATGTAAAGCTTGAGTTCTACCATCTTGAGAAGTGGTTGTTTTTTGACCAATTAAAGAAGTTGGTGCCATTTGTCCACCAGTCATACCATAGATTGCATTATTCACAAAGATTACAGTGATATTTTCGCCACGGTTAGCGGCGTGTATTGTTTCAGCGATACCAATAGATGCTAAATCTCCATCTCCTTGATACGTAAAAACAATATTATCTGGTAATACTCTTTTTACACCAGTTGCTAGAGCGCAAGCTCTACCATGAGGCGCTTGTTGAGCATCACAGTTAAAGAATTCATAACTAAATACAGAACATCCAACAGATGCTATAGCAATTGCTTTATCTAATATCTCTAGTTCTACTAATGATTCTGCTACTAACTTATGGATAATACCATGAGTACATCCAGGGCAGTAACTAAGTGGTTTATCTGTTAAACCTTTTGATTTATCGTATTTAACTTTCATATTATTCCACCACCTTATCACTAAAGTTTTCAATGGCATCTACGATTTCACTTGGATCAGGTAACATCCCTCCGGATCTACCGAAGAACCCAACTTTATGACGTCCTTTATTAGAGATTAATACATCATCTAACATTTGTCCCATTGATAATTCGCAACATAAAATACCTTTTGTTGTTTCTGGTATCATATTAAATGCAAGTTTTGGATATGGTAATAAAGTAATTGGTCTAATCATTCCAACACTAATCCCTTTTGCTTTTAATTCTTTAATAGCTGAACGACAAATTCTAGCCATTGTTCCATAAGCAACGATTACATAATCAGGATTTTCCATATTAATCATTTCGTGTTGTGTTTCATTTTTAGCGATAAGCGCATATTTTTCTTGTAAGTGAATATTTTGATCTTCAAGTTCTTGCGCATCTATATGTAAAGAGTTCGCAACATTTCTTCTTCCAGGATGATCTTTCGTCCCTGTAGTTGCCCAATCTTTCACTGGCAATTTTCTCTCTTTGACTGGTCTATCAAAATCAACTGATTCCATCATTTGACCAATTAATCCATCAATTAATACAAGAACAGGATTTCTATAAAAATCAGCTACATTAAATGCATCTTTCATAATATCAATCGTTTCTTGAATTGATTCTGGTGCATAAACAATTAACTTATAGTCACCGTTTCCTCCACCTCTTGTTGCTTGATAATAATCACCTTGAGCAGGTTGAATACTACCAAGACCAGGTCCACCTCTCATCACTGATGAAATTACACAAGGTAATTCAGCAGCTGCGATATAAGAAATTCCCTCTTGTTTCAGTGCAATACCAGGACTTGACGAACTAGTCATTACTCTTTTACCAGCTCCCGCAGCTCCATAAACCATATTAATAGCAGCTACTTCTGATTCTGCTTGTAAGAATACTTTTCCTGCGTCAATCAAATGTTTAGATAAATACTCAGGAACTTCGTTTTGCGGTGTGATCGGATAACCATAGAAGGCGTCAACTCCACCCTTAATAGCAGCTAGTGCTAAGGCTTCATTCCCTTTCATTAGTACTTTAGCCATTATTTGTCCACCTCCACTTTGATTACAGAATCAGGGCACATCATTGCGCAGAATGCGCAACCAATACATTTGTCCGGTTCTGAGACCTTAATAATGTTATAGCCTTTTTTATTAAGTGTTTCCATGTCCTGATACAAAATATGTGCTGGACAAGCATTTACACATAATAAACAACCTTTACATCTCTCGTAATTGAATGTTACTTTACCTTTTGGCATATTTCTCCTCCTATTACATTTTCTAAATATATAATTTAGTTTAATATTTTGCAATATTAAATTATCCGCCTATTCATTTTAAACAGATTAAGTATAATACTTCATACAATTCTAAGGAATTACATTAAGTACTACAACCCATTTTCTCACAAATCTTGCTTTATTAAAACCATTCTTTTCTAAAATATAGTTTTAATTTTATAACTTCCCCTAATAAATCTAGGTTACTTGTATCTAATTCTTCCCAAACTGCAGTATATATCACAGGTAAATTCCTTTGCTTACTTACTTCTTTTACAATAGTTTGACCATTTAAAATTTCTTCTGTTGTCGTATCTTTTAACAGATTTGAATTATTGATCAAACCAGTCACTTTAAATCCACCCATACCTTCTATTTTATTGATTAGTTTACTAATCTTTTCTACAGAATCTGTTTCATATCGATAGATATTAATAACCAAGAATAAATCGATGTCAAAATGATGATAATCATCAAATTGTCTTAACAGTTTTGCTCCTTGATCATTCCCACCTAAATCAAAAATAGCTTTCTTTGATGTGTCTTTAAAAGGTTTATAGATTTTCGAAGAAATGTAAGGCATATCTAAAGTCATTCTCGCAGCCCTATCACTTGATATAGATTCAATGTTAAAGTTATTCAGTTCTAGTTCCATCTCGCGGCTTCTAAAGTAGGGATTGATAATGTCTAGATCAATAAGGTAGTCCACTTTCAAATCAATCGCTAAATTTACTGCTATTTCAGTTTTTCCCGAGCCATAATATCCAGTTAAAAAAGTTATATTTTTCATCAAATCACCATAATAAAATCACTTTTATTTAAAGTGATAAAATTGTTCTCCCCTATAAAAAAAATCATCTAGCATCCTTACATAAAATAGAGTCTCCCAAAATACAGAAAACGCTTACACAAGTATTATAACATGTTTAGACTAAAATGCAAATGTATTTACCTTGAATTATTGAAAAAGAAAAAGGCTCTCTAAGCTAATAGAAAACCTTTTAATTTATTATTTTTTAAGATAATTCTAAAGGGTAACAATGGCAATGAATTCGATGTGTAAATACCTAAGTTTGGAAAAGCATCATAAGCATATCTCAGTTCCCGAGTTTTACAGTTGTAGTGCTAAGACATCTCCTTTGTAGACCAAATAAATTTTTGGAAGCCTATTTGAGGGCT
>JAEIOE010000043.1 GCA_016342455.1 Mycoplasmatota bacterium
TTACTTTATAGTCTATTTGTCTTATGTGCGTCTTAGCACTACAATTCGAACTGTAAAACTGAGGTTATAACATATTATATAAGAGAATATTTATGAAAAAAATGAAAATAATAGCTGATTTTGAAATCATATCAAAATCAGCGTTTAAGCATATCTTTTTTGTAGTTTTTAAATGAATTCAAAAAAAAACAGCCAATTCTTTTAGAATTTGGCTGTTACTTTTCCTGCTAATATTTCTTCTAAAGCTTTTCCAACTGGCTTTTCACATTTGTTGTCAACTGAAGAATATCCTTCTTTTTTAATTATCTTTGCTCTTTTTGCTGCAATATAAGCTAATTTATACTTAGAGTCTACTACTTCAAGTAGATTATCAATTGAAGGGTATCTTAATCCTTCTGTATTTTTCTTAACTTTTTTTTGTTTTTTTGCTTCGTCTAAATCTCCACTAAATGTATAATCTCCAAATCTATTTCCTTCAACAGGTCTATAGTTTAAAGTTATGTCTTCTTTCATTTCTTGAAGTTTTTGTAAATCCTTTTCTTTAATCATCTTACTCTTTCCCTTCCATAAGCTTGTAGTATTTATGAATTGATCTTTCTGTTTTAGCATGTTCTGCTCTTATTATAGCATAAATTCTATCAGCCGCATTATGAACTTCATCGTTAACAACAATATAGTCATATTTATAAGCAATTGGATATTCGCTTTCTGCTTTCGCAATACGTTTATCAATCTTTTCTTGTGAGTCTGTCCCACGGTGAATTAATCTTTCTATTAAGGCTTTTCTTGATGGCGGAACGATAAAAATAAATACCGCTTCCGGTAGTCTTTCTTGAACTTGTTGCGCACCTTGCACTTCAATTTCAACGATGACTTCTTTTCCTTCTGACATTTTACGGTCTATGTAATCTAATGGGGTACCATAGTATTCACCAACAAATTCAGCGTATTCAAGAAATCCGTTTATTTTGATTCTTCTTTCGAACTCTTCTCTTGAGACGAAGAAATAGTCTTGTCCGTCTATTTCACCTTCTCTAGGTTTTCTAGTTGTCATAGATACCGAATAACAAAAATTGTTATCTGGTATTTCGAATAAAGCTTTTCTGATTGTCCCTTTCCCAACTCCACTTGGTCCACTGATTATTACCAGCAACCCTCTTTCGTTAAGCTTCAAAAAGACCCCTCCAATCTATATGCTTTAAAACATTATTGTATATAATAACATATATTATATAAATAGTAAAATAATTTTGATGTGTGTTATAATTATTTTGGTGATAATAGTGAGTATTGATGGAAGATTTATAGAAGCGCTAGTTTCAGAATTAACGTGCGAATTGAAAAATGGAAGAATTCAAAAAATTTCTCAGCTTAGCAAGAGTGATTTTTTGTTTTTAATTCGAGCTGAAAACGAGAACAAAAAACTGTATATTTCTTTGTCTACTTCTCTAGCTAGAATTAATCTAACTGAAAGAAAATTTAATAGTGATTTTATCCCTGGTGGCTTCTGTATGTTTTTAAGAAAACACATCGAAAGAGGAGTTATCACAGATATTAAAACGTTAAATTTTGATCGCATTATTCAAATTGAATTAGTAAATACTGATGATGTCGGTGATACTACAAAATTCTATTTGGTTATGGAAATGTTTAGTCGCTATACGAATTTAATTATTCTTGATGAAGATTATAAAATAATTAATGCCTATAAACACATTTCGCCATTTGACGAAAGTGAAAGAACAATAGTAAATGGCATTGTTTATAACACCCCAGAAGATATCAAATTAGAGCCAAACAACTTTGAAGCAATAAAAACGTTATTTGAACATGAAATTGATTCTTTAACTCTTGTAAATAGCATTCGAGGAGTTTCTCCGCTTTTAGCTAAATATATTTTTAGTAAGGCTGAAAACAATCATCATAGAATGTTTGATATCTACTTTGATTTATACCACCAAGTTACCAAAGCTACACTTGCTGTGTCAAATAAAACAGAATTCTATTATTTAGACATATTTCAAAAAGGGCAAAAATATTATGAATCACTTTCTAAACTCATTGATTCTTATTATGAAGAAGCATCTTCTATAGAAAGAATCAAACAAATATATAAATACTTAATTAATTTTGTGAAAAGAGAACACAAACGCAAAAAGAATAAGTTAGAAAAACTTGCTAAAGACTTAGATAGAGCATTAAATAATGATGAGTTAAGAATTATGGGCGATGCATTAATGTCTAACTTGCCTAAATTCTACAAAGGTGACGCTAAATTTACTGCTTACTCATATGAACTTGAAAAAGACATAGAAATCGAATTAGATCGATTGCTTTCTCCAGTTCAAAATGCGAAAAAATATTATACTAAATACAAAAAACAAAAAACAGCTGTTAAATACATAGAACAACAAATTAGAATCACTAAAACTGAAGTCATTTATTTTGATGATTTATTAACGCTGATTCATAACACAGGATCGTTAAATGACTTATTGGAAATACAAAATGAACTTATCGACAATGGTTTTATGTCTAAAAAGAAAAAAGATGAAAAGAAGAAGAAACCAAACTATGATGTCTATATCGATGAATTAGGTATTAAGATATTAGTCGGTAAAAACAATATTCAAAATAATTATCTAACTCATAAATATGCTAAGAAAGATTATATGTGGTTCCACGCAAAAGGACAAACTGGCTCTCATGTTATTGTTTGTCAAACAGAGGAGCTAGAAGAAACGACAATTAGAACTGCAGCTAATCTTAGTGCCTATTATTCTAAAAGCAGAATGTCTAGTTCCGTTCCTGTTGACTACACTTTAATTAAAAATATTAAAAAAGTACCAGGAATGCTAGGTTCTTATGTTACCTTCACGAATCAAAAAACTATTTATATCGATCCTGATGAAGAAATGATTAACAAATTAAAAAAAGATAGATAACTTTTAAAAGAAAAAGGCGTAAATTTTCGTTAGAAAATTACGCCTTTTTTTATAACTACTATACATTAAATTCTAATTGTGTTAATTTTTCTGAAACTTCCCACAACTTTTTAGCATCCTCAAGACTATGTGATCTTTTGCTCGATTTAACGACTTTAGGATTCCCTTTCATCTGAGTAAAACTATCAGGTCCGTAATATGTTCCACCTACCGCTGACTCATCTAAAGCAGCTCTAACTTCCGGTAAACAACCCATAACAGGTGGTTGACCAAACTTGATAGCAAATTTTAAGAATGGATTAGTACTCTTCTTTCCTTGAATATATCTTCCTAAATTAGTAGAGGAAATTCCAGGGTGTGCGGCAAGCACTTTTATATCATAATTTTTTTCTTTTATTCTTCTATCTAGTTCATATGTAAATAGCAAATTAGATAACTTACTCTTCGCATAAGATTTCATTTTTTTGTAATCTCCTTTTTCAAAAAGATAATTATCGAAATCCATCTTACCTTGTTTATGTGCAATACTTGAAACATTAACTATTCTCGAGTTCTTTGTGTTTTTTAGTAAATCAAATAATTGGGCTGTTAGTGCAAATGGGCCTAAATGGTTCACTCCATTTTGTATTTCAAAACCATCCTCCGTTTTACCGTAAGGAACAGTCATTACACCGGCATTATTTAATAATATATCCAGTCTCTTGTATTTACTTTTAAAATCATTCACAAAAGCTGTAATACTTTTTAAACTACCTAAGTCTAACATCATAGTAATAATATTGGCTTTTTCATAGTCTTTAAGAATTAAAGCTTTTGCTTCATTCCCTTTTTCTATTGAGCGACAAGCCATAATAACTGTTGCGTTCTTAGAAACAAATTTCTTAGATGATTCATATCCTAATCCGCTATTAGCTCCAGTAACAATAATTACTTTATCAGTTAAATCATTTACTTGATCAATTGTCCATTCTGCTTTTTTCATAAAATCTCCTTTAAATTGTATAGTCCATTTTATTATAAGTAAGTATTTATATCAAGCGATTTGCAATTTGATAAATACTGATACTGCTTTAAAAAAGGTGTTAGAATCTAAATTGATTACTAACACCTAAAATATTATTTCAACTCTTTAATTTCTTTTAAAATCATTTCGATAAATTCATCTTGTTTTACTGCTTTTTGAGCTTGTTCACCATATTTACGGAAATTAACTAAATTGTCCTCTACTTCTTTATCCCCAATAACTAGTTGGTACGGGATTTTTTTAGTTTGAGCTTCTCTAATTTTATAACCTAATTTTTCATCTCTCACATCCAATTCAACTCTAATTCCATTATCCATTAACGATTTAATCAGTTTTTCTGAATATGCTAAATGATAAGTGTTGTTTACTGGGATAACCTTAACTTGTACAGGTGATATCCAAGTTGGAAAAGCTCCTGCATAATGTTCAATAAGAATTCCGATAAATCTTTCTATAGAACCATATAGTGCTCTATGAAGCATTACTGGACGTTTCTTTTCCCCATTAGAAGCAATATAAGTTAAATCAAATCTTTCAGGCAAATTCATATCTAATTGAATTGTACCACATTGCCAAATTCTTTTCATGGAGTCTTTTAACTTAAAGTCAAGTTTAGGACCATAAAAAGCACCATCACCTGGGTTAAGAATATATTCTTGACCCATAGAATCTAAGGCGTCCGCTAAGGCTTTTTCAGCGAGATCCCAAGTTGCTATTTCACCAATATATTTATCCTCTGGTCTTGTTGATAATTCAATATGATACTCAAGTCCAAATACAGAGTACATATAATCATATAAACGAACTAATTCTTTAATTTCTTGAACGATTTGTTCTTCCGTCATAAAGATATGAGCGTCATCTTGAGTAAAGTTTCTTACTCTAAATAATCCATTTAATGCTCCTGAAGCTTCATGGCGATGAACCAACCCTAGTTCTCCTACTTTCAGAGGAAAATCTTTATAAGAATGAATGTCTCTTTTGTATACTAACATACCACCAGGGCAGTTCATTGGCTTGATTGCGAATTCTTGATCATCAATCTCTGAAGTATACATGTTTTCACGATAGTTTTTCCAATGTCCAGAAATTTCCCAAAGTTCTTTATTAAGCATAATTGGAGTTTGAATTAATTTATAACCTTCTTTGATATGGATGTCATACCAGAAGTTTTCTAATTGTCTTCTTAAAGTCATTCCATTAGGTAACCAGAATGGGAATCCTGGTCCATATTCACTAAGCATGAATAAGTCTAGTTGTTTTCCGAGTTTACGATGGTCTCTTTTCTTTCTTTCTTCAAGAAGATTAAGATGTTCATCTAACTCTTCTTTTGTAAAGAAGGCAGTTCCGTATACTCTAGTTAACTGAATATTATCAGAGTTTCCACGCCAATAAGCCCCAGCTAAACTAAGCAACTTAAAGTTCTTAATCCATTTAACGCCGGGTAAGTGTGGCCCTCGACATAAATCAGTAAAGTGCGCTTGTTCATAAATACTGATTTCCTCTCCCTCAGGCAATTCATTGATTAGTTCCACTTTATATGGATCCTCTTTAAATTTTTCTAAGGCTTCTGCTTTAGAAAGTACTGAACGTTTAATGCTCGAATTTTGTCCAGTCATTTTCTTCATTTGTTTTTCAATTTTAACAAGATCATGTTCCGATAAAACATCGTCACCTAAATCTATATCATAATAGAATCCATCTTCAATTAATGGCCCCACACCAAAATGAGCATGAGGATACATCGACTTCACAGCTTCTGCTAACAAGTGAGCTGTTGAATGTCTTAGCACTTCTAATGCTTCAGGATCTTGGTCTGTAATAAACTTAAGTTCTGAGTCTTCACTTACTACTGTATCCATATCCACTAATTTTCCATTTAAATTAGCTACGATACATTTCTTTTTAAGTGATGGTGAGATTTCTTGTGCAATTTCAAATAATGATTTTCCTGACTCAAAATTTCTTTCGCTTCCATCTGGAAATTTAATAATCATAATAATTCCTCCTAAAAATATAAAAAGTCGTCCTAGAAAAGGACGACTATAATCGCGGTACCACCTTTGTTCTTACTCGTTAGAATAAGCACTTAACTCGTTAACGCCTGATACGTACTTGCTTTCACAAGTCAACTCCAAGGGAGTAAATTATCATCTTTATATTTGGCTTACACCGTCCCAAACTCGCTTGTAATAAAGTATTAAATAATTCGTGTCCTCTTCTTTGTCTTTTGTATATATTATATACGGTTTTTTTGATATGTCAAGATAAATGCGGCTTTTCAGTTAAACAAAATTGTTCTGTCAAAGCCATAATTCTTTCTACGATTCTCGCAGCTTTCGTTTTTTCTAAAGCTGTGTTTTCTTTGCACATTGCATCCAATAAAGTTTTAGGTTTTAAGTTAGATGAGAAAAACGTAGGTCTTTGATCTAATAATCTGTATTGTAGTATCGGGCCTAAGACTTCGTCTCTAATAAATTGATTCGCGGTTTCTCCACCAATATCATCTATAAATAGAACCTGTGTAGCTTTTAAGGCTTCAATTTTTTCTTCAAAATTATCCGTTCCAATACTTGATTTTAATTCTCTAACTAAGTCTGGATAATAAACAAAAGAAATCTTGTATCCTAGTTTCGCTAACTCATTTGCCATTGTAGCTAAGATATAAGTTTTACCTGTTCCATAAACTCCACTTAAATACATTCCTTTTACATAGTTATCCTTATCATAATTCTTTAAGAAGTTTAACATGTATCTGTGTATTTCTTTTCTTTCTGGTCCAATCATATCAAAATCATCTAATGCTGCTTGGAAGATTTTTTTAGGAACATAGAAAGCGGATATGTTTTGTTTAGAACCATCTGATAAATTGTATCTACATTTTTCATATTGTAATTCTATATCATCATGAAAGATTTCTAGTTTAGGACTAAATCCTTCCGTTACCAGTTTACACTCGTATAAGCCTTTACATTTAGCGCATATATCTTTATCACTCATGTAAGTAAAGATATTGTTTACTCCGCGGATGATTGTTTCATGAGTTAAGTCATTATTCATGATAAAATTGCTGACAAGTGGGTCAGCCATAAATTTATCAATTGTACTGTCGTAATCTACTTTTTGGTTACCATCAAGATATTCATTAAGCTTTTTCACAATTTCACCTCTAATCTAGGTTTTTAATATATTCATCTAGCCAATCGACTTCAATGTCTTTTGGTTTATTTTTATTATAATATGTTTTATTACCGCTTCTTGATCCTAAGTGTTTTACAAAGTCCATTGCTAATTCAACGGTATTAATATGATTTCTTTTCCAGTTTTGACCAACTTTTTGGAAGAATGCATAACCTGGTAACACACCATCCTTTGTTCTTGCAATATAGGCTATCATTACATTAACTACTGATGGTTCTAATCCGATTTCATCAATTAGTCTTTCAACTATTCTTAAATCAGCAACTGAAACCATTCCATCTCCAAGTTCTTCTAATAACTGTATTGGAGAAATCGTTTTAAAATAGTCCACTGGATCTATTGGTGCGTTTCTTAGTGGCGCTTTTTCTATTTTTATAGGTTTTTCTGTTGAAAGTGGTCTAGTTTCATATTCAAAACGTGCATTTTTAGCTAAGGATTCAATATTTACTTGATTAAACTCATCTAGTGATTTTAAAAGGACATCTTTCATTTTTAGCTCATCTAAGCCATATACATATGAAAGAC
Organism: Mycoplasmatota bacterium; assembly: GCA_016342455.1. Lineage (GTDB taxonomy): Bacteria > Bacillota_I > Bacilli_A > Izemoplasmatales > Hujiaoplasmataceae > 4572-104. The sequence continues at coordinate 7,696 of JAEIOE010000043.1, forward strand.
TTTCTGTTTTTAATCGAATTGCTTTTGTTAGTTGATCAGTTGTAAATATACTGTCTGGAATACTTTCTTCAAAGAATCTCCAATTAAAATCATATTCATTCAAAGATTTGAATCTTTGTTTTTGACCCGATATTAAATTGGTTTCTTGTAATTGTTCACGTTGTTCTAAAGCAGAAAACACTTCATTAAATGCTTTAGATATATTATATTTTTGTTTTTTGCTTGTTTGTTTTATTTTAAAAACCTTAAGTATCTTTTTAAATCTTGTTTTTGTTATCGCTGAAATTAGGTATTCTCCCAAAATTCCGTCATTAACAAAGCTTCTAGCACTAAGAGGAAGCTTTATTTCATAGGTAAAACTATCACTAACAAAAAATGTTACTAATAATCCAATTGCTTCTAATTTATATCTGTCCCCTTCTATGTCTTCTAACTTACGATTTAACAAAGACTCTAAATCAGCATGAAGATATTCATCTGAAATTAAAGTTTGTCTATCCATTAGATTTAATAGCGTTAGATATAAATTGAAAGCAGTGCTACCAATTATAGGTTGATACAAAAGTGTTAATACTTGATAATCGACACTAGAACAGATTCCTTCTCCGGAAACTATAAAAGTATCACTTCTTCTGATTGTTTCCAATAACGTTCTCCTTATGGATGCAAAGATACTCCTTTAAAATTAAGAATACCTTTCAAGTCTTGAAATATTTTTAATGCTTTTTTCTTAGGTTTTCCCATTCCTATTGCAGAGAATGAATTTACTTTTAAGTCAATACCTGCTTCTATTGGAGATATTTGCGCAATGGTAACAATTGCATCAAATCCATTTCCAAGCATATATACTTCTTTATGTACTTCATTCACATCTCTTACTTTCATAGCATTTAATTCCGCCACTTTATGTAGCGCATTAATAATATCCTTGAATTTATTACGATAATACCTTGTTCTTAATTCAGGATCAACATGTAACTCTCTTGTCTCACAAGATGTTGAGAAAAATGTTCTAATTGACAAAGCCATCACTCCTTAATGTTTGATATATTTTGACTAATTGTTTTTCAGTTTCAGCTTTACTATGATTATTATCAATAATAATATCAGCGAATTTCTTTTTGGTATCCATTGACAGTTGACTGTTTATTTTTTTGTTAGCTAAATCATAATCGATATGGTCTCTTTTCATCAACCGTTTTATTTGAATATCATAATCTAAATCAACTAACATTGAGATATCTGAATAACTGTCTAACTTGAATTCATATAATAATGGAATATCTAATATAATCAATTTCTTTCCTTTATTTTTCAAATTATCTATTTGACGTTCTAATTCTCTAATGACAAAGGGATGTGTTATATGATTCAATTTTAATCGCAATTCTTTGTCACTAAAAACCATTTTACCAAGCGCTGATGTATCTATTTGCTTATCTTTTACGACGCTTTCTCCAAATTCTCTTGTTATTTCATTATACATTATTTTATTTGTTTTTAGTAGTTTTTTATAAATCTTATCTGCATCTAAAACATTTACTTTGTTTTTGATAAACCAATCAGATACTAACGTTTTACCTGTTGCGATACCACCGGTTAATCCTATAATTAGCGTGTCATCATTTCTTTGACAAGTTGGACAGTAATATGTCCCTCTACCTCCAACTCTTATTTTAAGAATAGTATCATTACAAAATTTACATTTCTCTCCAGCTAGCGTATGAACATTCAAATGATTTTGAAAAAGACCATCCACTCCTAAACTTGATTGATAAGTTCTAATTGTAGTCCCACCTAATCTAATTGCTTTATTGATTACTTTTCTAGCTTTTCTAATTATCTTGTCTACTTGATATATAGAAATATTACTTCCTGGTTTTTCTGGATAGATTCTCGCAGAAAACAAGGTTTCATCAACATAGATATTTCCAAGTCCACAAACAATATGTTGATCTAATAATAGTGATTTTATTGCTCTATTAGATTTTTTTAATAATGGGTAAAGATAATCAACACTCAGCATTGGGTCATTTATTTCCATACCTAATGCTTTTACGCTCTTTAATTCTGATTCTTTGTGTAAATCTGTAATTTCCATCGTTCCAAATTTTCTCACATCATGATATGTTAAGAACTTTCCATTATCTAACACAAAGATAATGTGTTCGTGTTTTGTTAAAGTATCTAAAGAATCTTTAAGGTAATATTTCCCTTCCATTCTGAGGTGGCTTGTTAAGGTAATATTTTCAAAGTCAAAGAAAAGATATTTGCCTAAGCGTCTAATATCTTTTAATTGTTGATTCGCAAGTTTTGTTCTGAATTCTTCAACAGTTACGTCCTTGATAATTCCATCATAACGTACGATTACATCTGTAACCTTACGACCAATGATAAAGTTCTTTAAGGTCTGTCTTACTGTTTCTACCTCTGGAAGTTCTGGCATTATTTCACCTCGAATAGATTTTTACCTGATGAATAATTTACAATTAATTTCGTTTCGAAATCAGCAGCATTTTCCATTAAGTCTTTCACAATTTTAGTTACTTTTTCGAGTTCGTTTGGTAATACATCTAAAACTATTTCATCATGAATTTGTAGAATCATTTTAGACTGAATATTTTCCTTTTTAAAGCTGTCTCTAATTTTAACCATAGCGACTTTTAATATATCGGCAGCTGTCCCTTGAATAGGAGCATTCATCGCGATACGTTTACCAAACTCTCTTGTTTGATAATTTTTAGCGTTTATTTCATTAATATATATCAAACGGTTATATAGTGTTTTAACATATCCATTTTCCTTAGCAAAAGCGATATTAGCATCTGTTAAATCTTTGATTTCAGGATAGTTTAAATAGTAATTTTCAATAAATTCTTTTGCCTTGTATAAAGGAATACTTAAATCTTCTGATAATCCCCAAGGTGTCTTACCGTAGATAATACTAAAGTTAATTGCTTTCGCTATAGATCTTTCATCAGGGCTTATCGTATCTTTTTTAAAAATTAGTTTCCCTGTCTCTTCATGGATATCTAAGTTATTCTTAAAGGCTTTCTGTAAATTAGTAACCTTACCCATTTCAGCTAGTACTCTTAGTTCAATTTGAGAGTAGTCAAACGATAGTAAGAAATTGTCATCCGTTGGCACAAATACTTTTCTTAATACTTTTCCCTCTTCTGATCTAATTGGGATGTTTTGAAGGTTTGGCTCTTTAGAAGATAATCTTCCTGTTTTCGTCAGTGCTTGTTGGTAAATAGTATGAATCTTACTATCTCCTTTTAAGCATAAAGATTGTTTTAATCCTTCATAATACGTTGAGTATAGTTTTGCGTAAGTACGATAATCGATGATTAAATCAATAATCGGATTAAAAGTTCTAAGTTTCTGAAGAACTGAAATATCCGTTGAATATCCTGTTTTCGTTTTTTTACTTACCGGTAGTCCTAGTTTTTCAAAAAGTACTTCTCCTAATTGTTTTGGAGAATTTATATTAAATTCCACATTGGCAAGTTTATAGATATCAGTTTCTGCTATGGTGATTTTCTTTTTCAGTCTCGCACCAAATTCCTCTAAGTTTTCTTCATTTACTAAGATGCCAAGATATTCCATATCCGCTAAGGTTTTCGCTAAAGGTATCTCTATGTTTTTTAGTAAATCAACTTGTTTGTTTTCTTCCAAACAACTCATTGCAACTGGTTTCAATGCTTGAATAGCATTTACCTTAGAAATTACATGAGGTATATATATACTTTCTAAAGGAATACTGTATTTGGCTCCTTTTGCATAAACTTGAGAATTGTACAATACATCATGGTTTTCATATAAAGCAGCTACATCACTGAATTCATCTTGATTAACACTTGAACTTTTTAAATAAGCAGCTAATAGAAGATCAAAGTCAATTCCATTAATCTCAATTTCATGCCATCTTAAAAAGACGGTAAGTGCTTTAAGGTCAAAGACGGATTTTTTATATTTGTCTGATTTTAAATAATCTAAGAAAGCTTTTGATTTTTTAGCTATTTCAAATGGTATATAATAAGGAATTTCACTAAAGATAATTCCAAATCCTAAAGCCTTCGCATCATGATAGTTTTCTCCAAAAACTTCTAAATGTAAAAACGAGTTCCCTCCCAAAATTACACTTACTTCTTCTGGTCTTGATATTATTACATATTCATTTGGTTTTACATCTTTTTGAACATTCAATTTTTTTATAAAAGAATGAAAATTCATTTTCGTATAGAATTGAACTAATTTATCCTGGTCACAACCTTGATATTCTGTTTTTGATATATTAATATTGTTTTCAAAATCAGTCGAGATAGTTGCTAGTTTTTTAGAGGATAGTGCTAAGTCTTTGTTCTCAACAATACGCTCTTTTAACTTTCCTTTTAAAAGATCTGTGTTTTGATATAAATTTTCTATATCATGAAATTGGTCTAATAGCTTAACAGCTGTTTTAGCTCCAACACCTGGAACTCCTGGAATATTATCTGATGCATCTCCCATCAAGCCTTTATAATCTATCATTTGGCTTGGTGTGATTCCTAGTTTTTCTAATAAGTATTCTGGAGTAAAGGTTTCTATTTCTTTTAAGCCTTTACGAGAAACTATTTGTTTAACATTTGTATCAAGTAATTGCATTAAGTCATGGTCATTACTATAGATTGTTATTTCATCAAATTCTTCTTTAAAATGTTTCGCAACGTAACCAATAATATCATCAGCTTCATATAAATCTTGTTGGTAAAAATAGACACCTAAGGCATCTAGGTATTCTTCCATTAATGGAAATTGCATAATCAATTCTTCTGGAGTCTTCGATCTACCAGCTTTGTATTCTTCATACTCAAGATGTCTATGTGTTTTGCCTTTTGGATCTAAGGCTACCAGAAAATGAGTATAGCCATTATCCATTAACTTCACCATAGCGTGAGCAAAACCATAGATACCATTTGTATATAACCCATCTTTTGTCTGCATTAAATTTCCTGTATAAGCTGTAGCGTAGTAAGACCTAAATAAAAGATTACTCGCATCAATTAGTAGCAATTTTTTCATTAACATTCACCTGCTTTTGTTATTATATTTTAACATATATAAAGGAAAAATGCACCGAAATACAGTGCATTTTTTCGATTATATTAAATTTCGTTTTTCTTTAAAAGAATTAACAATGCTTTTAGTATCAAAGTTGTATCTAAAATCATAGCTTCATTACATAGAGGATAGACTATTTTAGAATGTCCTCCGGTTATTACTACTGTAAGGTCTTGGTTCTTTACAGACTCTTTAATTCTCACAATTAATCCATCAATCATAGATGCGTGTCCGTATAGTAATCCTGATTTGATACTATCAGTTGAATTCGTTCCTAATAGCTTCTTTGGTTTCACCAATTCTATTTGTGGTAATAAGGATGCTTTACTAATTAATGCATTCTTTGAAGTGGTAAGTCCGGTTGTAATAATTACTCCCTTAAGCACTTTTTTTTCTACATAAGTAAATGTGGTAGCTGTTCCTAAATCGATAACCAAACATGTTTCGTTATAAAGTGTGGCAGCTCCCACAGAGTTGCATATTAAATCAGATCCTACTTCTTTTGGATTATCCGCATTAATTTGAATCCCAGTTTTCACTCCATTTCCTAAAAATAATGGAGTTACCTCACAGAAATCAATGAAGAATTCTCGAAATACTTCATTCAATTCAGGCACTACAGAAGATATAATCGCTTCTTTACATGCGGGAATAAAGTTTCTTAAGATAAAACTGTATTCATCTATTGATTTATTTTTTTCAGTATTTAAACGATAAACTTTATCAATATCTTTACCATTCTTTGAAATACCAATAGCTGTTGTTGTATTCCCTATATCTACTACTACTTTCATATTATTCCTCTACTCTAAATGTTGTATTGTTAAGTTTTAAATATTGGATAAGTCTATCTGCTACAGTACCGCCGATTACACCTGCTAGTAATGCTTCCACTAAACTATTTGTGACAAGTACACCTAAAATCCATTTCATTGCAGTGCTAAATGCAGATGTGTCTTGCATCCACTCTAAAACTCCTTCTACAGATCCAACTGTTGAAGACCAAGATGCACTACCTAAAATTAGAGGGAATGTTGTTACAAGCATTGGTAATACTAATAATGAGTGAATCATTGAAAGAACAATGAAGCTTACTATTAGTGCAACAATTCTAACTTTTATAAATTTGCTGAACAAACGATATACATCATAGATAATTAAACCAAAGATTACTCTTGGTAAAATAGAAACCCATGGAAATATAAACACAAAGTCAAAACCAACGCTGGTTGCTCCTCTGATTAAGGAAACAACTCCAAATGCCAAACCGAGAATAACTCCGTTTTTTCTACCTAATAAAACTGCACCAATTAACACTGGAATGTGAACAATAGTTGCAGATAACCCAAAAATTGGAATAAATCCAAGGAATGGTACCAACCCCATAACGGCAATTATAGCGATAAATAATCCTAAAATTGTCATCTCATTAATTCGTTCTTTTTTTGTGAGAACTTTTTTCTTACTCATTATTAAATTTTCCTTTCCAAGCCACATATAGTGGTCTCATAAGTAATTATTTATTTCTAAAAGATTACGCGTTGTCTTTTATTTCGTTAATCTTTTTAAAATCTATTTCTTTCAGCATTGCAAGTATGACATTCTTTACAGCTAAATAATCATCTTTATGTATAATTGAAGTCGTTGAGTGAATATAACGAGATGGCATTCCGATAGTACAAACTAAGACACCTTCACGAGATAACTGTACAGCAGCTGCATCAGTTCCTCCAAGTGATTTGTAGTATTGGAATTTAATGTTATTCTTTTTTGCAGTTTCTTCAATAAACTTTTTCATACCTTGATGTAGAATTGCTCTTGGGTCATAGAATCTAATTAAGAATCCATCTCCTAAAACTCCTCCAACCATTGAATCAGCGAATGTATCATTTGCTGGTGAACAGTCAACTGCGATAAATAAATCAGGTTTCACTTTAAAAGCAGATGTTTGCGCTCCTCTTAAGCCTACTTCTTCCATAACATTCGCTCCAGCATATAATTTACATGGAAGTTCTTTTTTATTTACGGATTTCATAATATCTAAAGCCATACCACAACCGAATCGGTCGTCCCAAGCTTTAGAAAATATTTTTTTACCGTCAATTGATTCTTTATAATTATTTTCAAAGACAACTTGTTGTCCAATTTTAATTCCTAAAGAGACTGCATGATCAAAGTCATCTGCTCCTATGTCTAAAAAGAAGTCCTCAAAGCTCGATACTTGCTTTGAATGTCCATCCCTTAGTAGATGTGGTGGCTTCGCACCAACAACGCCAGGAACGAATGTACCGTCATCTAAGACAACATTCATGTGTTGTGAGATCATTACCATTGGACTAATACCTCCAATAGCTAACATTTTTATTACACCTTTAGGCGTAATCTCTTGGACCATTGCTCCTACTTCATCCATATGACCCGCCATCATAACAGTTGGTCCATCTACATCTAGATTGATTCCTCCAAATATAGAGCCTAAATTATCTTGGATAATTACTTCAGAAACAGGTTCTAATTGTTCTCTCATATATGCTCTTACATATTTTTCTTGGCCAGAGACACCTGGCAAGTTAACTAAGTCTTTGTAAATACGGTCCATTTATTTCTCCTCTTTGAATCTTATTTTTTGATAAAATATTAAATTTCCTTTTTCAACAAATCTTTTCTCAAATTCTGTTTGTACATTATCAACTGGTAACTCTTTATATAAATTTAAGTTTATTTCTTCTATTGTATAATTTTTATGTTGTACAAAACTCATCATAGAAAACTGAAATAAAGGAAAATTATCTGTTTTTAATTTGATTAACGAGTTATTACTCAGTACTTTACAATATCTATTTAAGAATTTTAGACTTGTTAATCTTCTTTTTGCTTGTCTGTTCTTTGGCCAAGGATCAGAAAAATTTAGATATATCAGACTTACTTCGTCTTTTTTAAATACTTTTTCAATCTTTTCAGCATCAAATCTAATCAGTTTAACATTTGGTAAAGGTTCTTCTAAAAGTCTTTCTAAGGCTCTTACGATTACAGAATCAAACTTTTCAATTCCAATAAAATTTATATTGGGATTATTTAAAGCCTTTTCGTAAACAAACTTTCCTTTACCACAGCCAATTTCAACTTCAATTGGATTTGAATTATTAAAAACTTTAGACCATTTACCAAAATGTTGTTCCGGATTAGGAATAACATATAATGTGTTTGTTTCAATATAATCTTTTGCGTGTTTTACTTTTCTTAAACGCATCTTATTTACCGGCTAACAACACAATACTCTCAGCATATATAGCTATTGCTTTAATCATTTGATCAATAATCAAATATTCATTTGGTTGATGTGCTAATTCTTCTTCACCTGGGAATAAAGCTCCAAATGCAACTGCTTTTGTAAGCACTCTTGCATAAGTACCTCCACCGATAGTGAATATTTCGTTCTCAGTATCACCAGTATATTTAACATAAGCACTATGAAGAGATTTTACTAATTCATCATCAGGTGAAACATAATGAGGGCCCTTATTTTCGATACACTTATACTCTAAGTTATATTTAGCCCCTGCTTTTGTTAATTTCACTTCACCAGCTTCAAAATCATAGTTTCTTGGGTAACGTATATTCATTTTAATTCTAATGTTTTGACCATCATAACTAATGAACGCTAAGTTGTTTGTTAAATCTTTCATTTCTTTATCAGAACAATCTATTCCTAGTTTTTTTCCATAGTTATCAAAAGTTAAAAACTCATCTATGAAATGAATGAAAAAAGCATCTGTATGATTTTTTAAGAATTCAACCATTAAAGAAATAGCATTTAAACCTAAATCAGGCATTGCAGCATGAGCGTTTTTACCATAGATTGTGTATTTATTATTATGAATTTCTCCACTATAATTAAAATCATCAAGATATTTATTGAATTCTTTTCTTAAATCTTTCGTTAAGGTAACTTCACAAACATCAGGAACTATATTATATCTATCTCCTGCATTCATAGAAGTAATCAATTGATTTTCTGCTTCTCCGATAAAATCATACATATAAATTCCTTTTTCTGCATAAATTAAAGGAAATTCAGCATCAGGAGCAAATCCTATATCAGGCATTTTTTCTTTTGTAAGGTAATGTTTTAATCCGCGCATTCCTGTTTCTTCATCGCAGCCTAAAATTACTCTCACTTTTTTGTTTAATTCTATTCCTTGTTCTTTTACCATTTTTAACGCAAGATAAGCAGCTACTGTAGGACCTTTATCGTCCATAGCACCTCTTGCATAAATTTTTCCATCTCTTTCCACTGCAGAGAACGGAGGGTTAATCCATTTTCCACCTGTCGGTACAACGTCTAAATGTCCAAGAATTCCTAAGACTTCTTCTCCATTTCCATATTCTATATGTCCAGCATAGTTATCTACATTTTTTGTTATAAATCCATCTTGCTTTCCAATCTCTAACATCATATCTAAAGCTTGTCTAATATCCTTACCAAAAGGCATTTCTTTATTCTCAGGATCAAACTTTTCTAAGACTGTTGGTATTTGCAATAGTTCTGTAGTAACTTTGATAAATTCTTCTCGTTTTTTCTCTGCTAATTCTAACCAATTCATTTTATCACTCACCTTCTTATCTATTTTAACATATTGTTGGCGATTTTTAAACTAAAACACGTTGTATTTAGCAGATATTGATTTGACTTTATATTAATATTCAGTATAATATATTTAACACAGTATTTAAAGAAAAGCAGGCGTTCTTATGGTTAGAAAAATAGCAATGGAAAACCTAACGTGTTCTAATTGCATTTCTAAGGTAGAAAGACGGTCAAGTCGTTTACCTTATGTGAATAGTGCATCGTTTAATTATGCGAAACAAATTCTAATGGTTGACTTTAAAGAAGAGTACGATGAAGTAGTAGCTTTAAAGGAGATTAAAGGGATAGTTGATATATTAGAAGATAACATCATCACCCATTATTTTGAAGATGTTGTCGAAATAAAGAAAGTTAATTTCTTCAAGGAATATTCTTGGGTTATTTTTGGTATGTTAATTATCACAGTAACTTTTTTCGCTTTTAGAATTTTTCCAATCATCAATAATATCATTGGAACCAATTTAACTCCGCTTCAATCTCCTTATAGAGAAATATTATATTGGGTTGGATATATCTTATTAATATCAAAACTATTAAAACAACAGATTAAAGGAATTAGAAACTTTGATATCTTTAACGAAAACACTTTGATGATTATCGCTACCTTCGCAGCTATGTTCATCGGTAAATATGAAGAAAGTGTTGGGGTTGTTATTCTTTATTCTGTTGGAGAATATTTACAAACAAGAGCTGTCCAACATTCAAAGAATGAGATTTCAGCTTTAGTCAATTTAAAAGTTGATTATGCGAATGTACTTGTAAACAATAAAATAGTGGTAAAAGATCCTACTTCTATCATCGTTGGGGATATCGTAGTCATTAAACATGGCGAAAGAATTCCAGTTGATGGAAGAGTCATTGAAGGATCTACTTCTTTAAATACTTCCGAGTTAACTGGTGAAACAAAATTGAAGACCGTAAAACTTGGAGATGACGTTTTAAGCGGTAATATAAACGTTGGTGATGTTATTCACATTGAAGCTATGAAAGAATATAAAAATTCTACCTTAGCAAGAATCATTGAGTTAATTGAAAATTCAACTAATACAAAATCTAAACGAGAATTGTTTATTACGAAGTTCGCAAAGGTTTATACACCAATCGTAGTAGGTTTAGCATTACTACTTGTTGTATATGGTTTAATCTTTGATCCTACAAATGTTTTAGTGGCTAATAATAGCGGTTATGTTTATCGAGCTGCCATCTTCTTAGTTATTTCATGTCCTTGTTCTTTAGTTTTATCAGTTCCACTTTCTTATTATGCTGGAATAGGTACATCAGCCAAGCATGGTATTCTATTCAAAGGCTCTACTTATTTACAAGCAATTACAGAAGTTGAAACAATCGCACTTGATAAAACCGGTACCTTGACATATGGAGATTTCTTTGTACAAGAAGTTAGTAATCCTGAAACATTAATATTAGCTGCTTCTATCGAAAAGTTTTCAAGTCATCCAATCGCAAAAGCAATTGTTGAATATAATAAAGAACCCGTTTATACCATTAAAAACATAAAAGAAATCCCTGGTTTTGGTATTTCTGGAGTTTATAACAAATTAGAGTTATTAGCTGGAAGCAAATCGTTTTTAAGTAATAATGGAATAACTGTGGACGCTGAAAAATTACCTGTTGGTTCCTATACATTCGTAGCTTTAGATAAAGAGTTTATCGGTTATATTATTGTAAAAGATGAACTAAAAGAAACTTCTATGGAAACTGTAAGAGAATTTACAAAACATTACGATACCGTAATGCTTACTGGTGACAATGAAAAATCAGCGAGAGACATTGCAATGCAATTAGGTGGTATCGAGTATTACAGTGAACTACTACCTGAACAAAAATTAGAAAAATTTGAAGAAATTAGAACAAATTCCGTTTCATTATTTGTTGGAGATGGAATTAATGACGCTCCGCTTCTAAAGAATGCAGATATTGGAGTTTCATTAGGCTCAGCTACTGACTTAGCAATTGAAGTTTCTGATGTAATTATCATTAATAATGATATTCGATTATTAGATAAAGCAATTAAGATTGCTAAAAAGACAAGACGTATTTCAGGAGAAAACATTATATTTTCTCTCGTAGTAAAAGGAATATTCTTAGTAATGTCAGCCCTAGGTTTTATGTGGATGTGGTTATCTATATTCGCAGATGTTGGTGTTGCAATACTTTGTGTATTGAATGCTTTAAGGATTATCTACCAGAAAAAGTATTTAGAATAAAATTTAATTCAAAATAATAAAAACCCACAATATCTTTAGATACTGTGGGTTATTTTTTTGTCTAAAGCTTAAAGGTGTTTGACTAAAGCGTAACGCTTTTTACCTTTTTTAACTTAACTTTTGCAGTTCAAATATAAATAAAGCACGCTTAATGGCCTGAAACGGACAAAGAGCGTGCTTTATTATATC
>JAEIOE010000044.1 GCA_016342455.1 Mycoplasmatota bacterium
AAAGCAAAAAACCTATGATTATTAAGATATACTTAAATAATCATAGGTTTTTATATTGATAAACTGCAAAACTCAGGTAATGAAAAAAGTTGCGACTAATTGGTAGATCATATCTCTACCAATTCCGCCAAGACTATAAGTCCATTTATTGCGGGTTAATAATTTTTTTTCTAAGTCTAATACACTCGTGCTCATATTTCCTCCTATTTAAAAAACTTTACTAATAAGAATTATAACAATTTTATAAAAAAAAGAACACATCATACTTAATTTTTATCAAATTATTATATAATATTGTTGTTTAAGAGGAGTATCTATGAAAAAAATATTGAATTATGAAGAATTCCAGACTATTTCAAAGCAAGATCTGATTATAATCATTGCGAAAACAAAGACTTGTACGGTTTGTCACCCAATAACAAATAAGCTAATTGAGTTTATGAACGACTATGAAACAATACCATATTATGAATTGTATTTAGAAGATGTTGAATTATTTCAAGGTCAACAACTTGTTTTTACCGTTCCTACCGTTTTAGTTTTTAGTGAAGGTAAGGAAATTCTTAGAGAATCAAGATTTATTGATTTTGCTAAAATAGAAAGATTATTTAATTTATATTTAGAAAACAAAGAGTGAGGTTTCACTCTTTTTTAATACAAAAAAAACACGGTTCTAAAAAGAATCGTGTTTTTTAAATTTAATAATTAATTAATGTGCTGTTATTTGTGCATGTGTAAAGTCAAGTGATCCAAGTACAGATCTTCCCCAACCTGTTACGTATGATTGAATTAAGTAAACATCAGCATAGTAATATACAGGAATAATTGGAAGTTCTCCCATTAAGATATTTTGAGCAGCATATAATTTTTCAAAATGTACTACAGGGTCAGCTGTAGCTTGAGCTTCAGTCATTAAAGTATCGTATGCAGCAGAGTCCCAGTTAGGGTCATTGTATGCATTTCCAGATGTGAAAATAGCAAGTAATCCAGCAGGGTCCATAAAGTCAGTTAACCATCCACCACGTGAGATGTCATAGTCGCCTTCTTCTCTAGTATTTTGGAATACAGCCCAGTCTTGATTTTGTAAGTCTAATTCGATACCTAAATTAGTTCTCCATGATTCTTGAACCATTTCAGCTACTAATTTATGACCTTCAGATGTGTTATAAAGTATAACTTTTCCAGCTAAATAAGCTTGTAACTCAGTTACTGTCATACCCATTTCTGTAGCAGCTGTAGCAAATAATGTTACAGCTTCTGCATATTTAGAATCATCAATTGGAATACCATAATCTCCTGATTCAGCAGCGAAGTCATTACCATCGTTGTCTAAGAATCCAGCAGGTACGAATCCAGTTGCAGGAACTTGTCCAGCACTTAATGCTTCAGTAATAGCAGTACGGTCAATAGAATAAGTTAAAGCTTTTCTTAAGTTAAGGTTATCCCAAGTTTCATCAGCATCATCCATTAGGAAGTTATAGTAATAAGTTCCAAGTAATGGGAATACGTAGAAATCTGGATCTTCAGCGATTAATGCAGCTGTCATTGCGTTAGGTACAGATGGTAAAACATCTAAGTCCCCAGCGTTATATCCAACATATGCAGTAGTTGCTAAGTCGATAAATTTACCATTGATTGTTTCAAGATATACTTCGTCAGCGTTCCAATATTCTGAATTTTGTTCAAGAACTAAACCTGTTCCTGAAGTATAAGATGTTAAAATGAAAGGTCCATTAGAAACAACTAATTCAGGACTTTTAGCCCATAAACCTTCTTCTCCACCAACAGCTTCCACAGCTGATTGTTTTACAGGCATGAAATGATAGAATGCCATTAAACTTACGTAATAAGGTGTTGGATTTACTAATGAAACTACTAATGTATTGTCATCAGTTGCTTCAATTCCAACTGCAGCTAAAGTATCCGCATAGTTTAAACCATTATCGTCACCTAAACCATCAGCATTGTCTGCTCCAACTAAATCATCATTGTCATCATAAACATTACAAACATCTGTAGTGTTATTACAAGTATCAGTCCAATATACAGCATCGATAGAACCTACAATGTTAGTATATTCCCAAATCCAAGCATATTCAGAAGCTGTTGCTTGATCCATACCTCTTAACCATGAGTATACAAAGTCTGAAGCTGTTAAATCAGATCCATCACTCCATTTTGAGTCACGTAATGTGAATGTAACAGTTAATCCATCAGCAGATGTTACCCAAGATTCAGCGATACCAGGTGTTATAACACCACCAACTTCACGAACTAAACCTTCAAATGTTTGGTTAATAACGTCTCCACCATCAGATGCTCCATTTAATGTTGGGTCTAATGTTTCAGGGTCAGCACCAATGTTCCAGTTAAGAACTTGCGGTACCATTGCTTCTGTTGTTGTTTGTCCAGCTGCTGTAGTAGTAGTCTCTTCTTGACAAGCTACAAAAGTTAAACCTAAAACAAATACAGATAAAACTAGTAAAAATTTCTTCATTTTTTCTCTCCTCCTAATAATTTTTTATTTAATCACAAATTGTGCTAAATACTATTTATTTCTTCTACAAAATGACATGCTACAAAATGTTCTTTTTCAACCTCAACTAATTCTGGTGTATCTTGGCTACATTTTGCTTTTGCATATCGACATCTAGATGCAAATCTGCATCCAGGTTTAGGATTAATTGGCGAACCAACATCACCTTTTAGTATGATCCTTGTTTCTCTAATAGAACTTGTAGGATCTGGTATTGGAATAGCTGATAAAAGTGATTTCGTGTATGGATGTAGTGGTCTGTCATAAAGTGTATCACTAGCAGATATTTCCATTAGTTTACCAAGGTACATAACTCCAATTCTATCAGAAATGTGTCTTACCATTGATAAATCATGTGCAATAAATAAATATGTTAAATCAAATTCTTCTTGTAAATCTTCAAGCATGTTTACAACTTGAGCTTGAATCGATACATCTAATGCTGAAATTGGTTCATCACATATAATAAGGTCTGGATTAATTGCTAATGCTCTCGCAATACCAATTCTTTGGCGTTGCCCCCCACTAAATTCATGTGGATATCTATTAGCATGTTCTCTTTTTAACCCAACTCGTTCAAGTAATTCAAATATTCTTTCTTGTTTATCTTGACCTGTTAGAATATGATGAGTTTCAATTCCCTCTCCAACAATGTCTGTTACAGTCATTCTTGCATTAAGTGATGCATAAGGGTCTTGAAAAATCATTTGAATTTTTTTTCTGTATGGAAACATTTCTTTTTCATTAAGAAAAGCCAAATCTTGACCTTCAAATAAAACTTGCCCATCTGTTGGTTTATATAAACGAATAATTGTTCTTCCGGTAGTAGTCTTACCACAACCAGATTCACCAACAAGTCCAAATGTCTCTCCTTTATATATAGTAAATGTTACATCATCTACTGCTGTAAGGTATTTTTTTCTTTTTCCTGATCCACCTAGATCAAAATATTTTTTAAGATTTTTGACTTCTAGTAGCGCTTCTTTTTTCTTAATTACTACGTTTTCTTTTTTCTTAGTTGCCATTTTTGCTTACCTCCTCTACTTCAGGTTCGCATTTTACATAGCCTTCCACAGTCGGAGCACTCTTATCGTGTAACCAACATGATGCAGATTGAGTCTCTGAAATTTTATATAGTGGTGCGGCTTCTTCTAAGCAAACACCCAATGCGTGCTTACATCTAGGTGAGAAAGGACAACCTGTAGGTGGTTTTAATAAATCAGGTGGCGAACCAGCAATAGGGATCAATCTTTTCTTTGGTCCTGTTACAGGTTTCGGAACTGATTGCATCAATCCAACTGTATAAGGGTGTTGTGGTTTTGCATATAAGCTGAAAATATCAGCTTTTTCCATAATTTTACCACCATACATAACAATTACTTTATTACATATCTCAGCAATAACTCCTAAGTCATGAGTAATAAATATAATTGATGATTTTGTCTTATCTTTTAAGTTTCTCATCAAATCCAAAATTTGGGCTTGAATTGTAACATCTAAAGCTGTTGTTGGTTCATCAGCTATCAAAAGTTTTGGATTATTTGCTAAAGCCATAGCGATTAAAACTCTTTGTCTCATACCACCAGAAAATTCATGAGGAAAACTCTTGATTCTTGTTTCAGGTTCTGGTATTCCAACAAGCGTTAATAACTCTATTGCTCTTTCTTTTGCTTCATGTCTTGACATGTCTGAATGTGTTCGAATTACTTCCGTAATTTGATTTCCAACGGAGTAAACAGGGTTAATTGATGTCATAGGATCTTGGAAAATCATTGAAATATCATTTCCACGATATCTATTTAGTTCTCTATCTTTCAGTTTTGTAAGATCTTTTCCATCGAATAGTACTGAACCACTAACTATTTCTCCTGGGTCATCTACTAAACCAATAATTGATAATGAGGTTACTGATTTCCCGGAACCTGATTCACCAACAATACCTAAGATATCTCCTTCTTCTAAATCAAAACTAATATCTCTCACCGCTTGGACTTCTCCTAGGTGAGTGAAAAATGAGGTTTTGAGGTGTTTTACTTGTAATAGTTTCTTAGCCATCGTGCTTACCCCTTCCTCAATCTTGGATCAAGTGCTGAACGCAATCCGTCACCAAGGAAATTAAATGATAATACTGTAATACCAATTGCTAATGCAGGCAAAAGCATTTGATATGGATATTGTTCTAATTGAGCAATTGCTTCATTAGCCATTGTACCCCAAGAAGCTTGTGGTGCCGAAATACCGATACCAATAAAACTTAAGAATGCTTCTGTAAAGATAGCTGATGGAATACTCATAGTAAGCGAAACAATGATTGGTCCTAACGAGTTAGGAATCAAATGTCTAGCAATAATCTTACCTTGAGAAACACCGATTACTCTGGCTGCTAAAACAAATTCTTGGTCTTTAAGGCTAATAATTTGTCCACGCACCAGCCTGGCCATTCCGACCCAGTACACCGTACCTATCGCTAATATAATTGTCCATATATTTGATTTATCAAGAATAACCATTAATAGAATAACATAGATAACTAATGGAATCGAGTTAATAATATCTACCACTCTCATCATAATGTTATCTGTTCTACTACTAGCAAATCCTGAAATAGCCCCATAAATTACACCAATAAATAAGTTAACTATTGCTGCTACTAAAGAAATTACTAATGATATTCTAGCCCCATACATAAGTCTTGTTAGAATATCTCTACCAAGGTGATCGGAACCTAACAAAAATGTCTTATTTTGTATTTTATCAGTAGGCAAAGTTGTAGTTTCTCCTTGATAAGTAACTGTATAATCTATTTCTCCATCCGGTTCATATATCCTATAAGAATAATCTATAGCAATATCTTCCCCATCGAAATCATAATGATAAATTCTATTTACAAAATCTCTACTTGTATTTGTTAGTCGGCCGACTAATTCGCCGTCTGAATTTAATAATAACAAATAATAACTTTGTGTTAAATACACGTAATTTTCATCACTTATTTGATAAACTGTTAACTTTGGAGGTAAATTTGAATAATCATTTTGTTGGTCTTGATATCCATAAGGTGTCAAATAAGGTCCTACAACTCCAAATAGTACAACTAAGATAACTCCTCCTAGTCCTATCATTGCTAGAAGATTACCTTTTAATCTTCTCCAAACGTCTTTCCAATATGTTAAACTCTCTCTAATTTGCTCACTATCCTGTTTCTTTGAGCTATCCACATAATTAAAATCCCTCATATTACTCACCACTGCTCTTTCCAAATTTAATTCGTGGATCAATCCAAGAATACGCAATGTCTACTAGAAGAACCATAAATATATAAATAACTGCGTAGAATATAGTTACACCCATAATCATTGTATAATCACGATTACTAACACTTTCTACATAATATTTACCTATTCCACCAATCGCAAATACTCTTTCAACTACAAACGATCCGGTGATAATAGCCGCAAACATTGGTCCTAAGTAAGTTACAACAGGAATTAATGCGTTTTTAAGTGCATGTTTATATAAAACTTTATATTTTGGTAATCCATTCGCTCTTGCAGTTCTGATATAGTCTTGTCTAAGTACTTCTAACATACTACTTCTTGTCAATCTAGACACAAACGATAATGCATATGCTGCTAAAGCTATTACTGGTCCTATGTAGGAGGACCATTTATCCAGGCCAAAGGCATCTACCCAGCCTAGCGTTCCAGCTACAAAGGAAATGTAAACAACCGCGACAACAAAACTCGGTATGGTTACCCCAATAGTAGCTATAAACATCGCAGCCTGGTCAATCCAGGTGTTTTGTTTCAGCGCTGATACAATTCCAATTGGGATTCCGATAATAATAACTGCAATTGTTGCATAAAGTCCTAGTTTAAGACTTATCGGGAATTTTTGAAGGATTGTGTCTGTGACATTTACTCCCAACTCTTTATATGAAACTCCAAAATCAAATTGCACAACTCCAAGCATGTACTTAAAATACTGTACAATAATTGGATCGTTTAGATTGTACTTTTCTTCCAATCTTTCTAAGATAATAGGGTCAATCGGTCTTTCTCTTGCGAAAGGTCCCCCTGGCATTAATTTCATCATAAAGAACGTTAATGTCGCAATAATAAACAAAGTAAATATTGCTGACAAAATTCGTTTGATATAGTAACTTCTCATTAAGTATCCTCCATTTTCTTCCGGTAAATATTAAAGAGTTTATACCATATATAGCCAAGAAATACAAGGTCAAAACCGATTATTCATATGTAAATGATATAAAAATGTAAAAAATAAGTATGGTTTTGTAAAACTAAGCGTTTACATTTGAACATCAAAGGAAAAAACATAAAATTCTACAATAAAAAGCTTTAATAATAATCAATTTCAAATGTTGACTTTAAAATCTAATATATATATAATAAAGAGTATTCCATAAAGGGGGACGTATTATGCTTCTAAGTATTGCTTTAATATTGATCATTGCAATTTCACTCAACGCAATATTTTTAAAACTAAAAATACCTGGATTAATTGCGTTTATTATTACTGGTATTATATTAGGACCCCATGTTTTAGAGTTAATTGATCCTAACATACTAGCAATATCTCTCGATTTAAGAGAAATTGCATTAATCGTTATTTTATTAAGAGCAGGTTTAACCTTAGACTTGAAAGATTTAAAGAAAGTTGGAAAGTCAGCTATCTTATTAAGTTTTGTTCCAGCAACGCTTGAAATACTATTAATTGCGTTTGTATCTCCTGTATTTTTCGATATATCTTTATTGGAAGGTTTCATGTTAGGTAGTATCGTTACAGCAGTATCACCAGCTGTAGTTGTTCCAAGAATGATACATTTCATTGAAAAGAAAGTAGGGACAAACAAACAGATTCCACAAATGATACTAGCAGGCGCTTCTATTGATGATATCTACGCTATCGTAGTTTTTACTGTTTGTCTTCAAATATATCAAACAAATTCATTTTCAGCTTTAACATTAGTTTTATTCCCAGTTACTTTAATCGTTAGTTTAATTCTTGGAATAGGAATTGGTTTATTGCTTGTAAAAATATTTAAACTATTACATATCAGAGATACCTTAAAAGTTTTAATTATCTTTGGTGTATCCTTCTTATTAATTGTATTAGAAGGTTTCATGAAAGATTACTTTGCAATCTCTGGATTATTAGCAGTTATCGCATTAGGTGGCGCTATCTTAAAACAATACCCTATTTTGGCTGGAAGACTAACCTCCAAATTTTCAAAGATTTGGGTGGCTGCCGAAATCATGTTGTTTGTCTTAGTTGGAGCTGCAGTTGATATTACTATATTTAAAACAGTAGGTTTATTAGCAGTCGCCTTAGTATTCCTTGGATTATTAATAAGGATGGTGGGTGTAATACTATCTATTGGAAACACTAATCTAAATAACAAAGAAAAATTATTTACTTGCTTATCTTATCTGCCTAAAGCAACTGTACAAGCTGCCATAGGATCTATTCCTTTAGCTTATGGAGTTCCAGCTGGTAATTTAATCCTAACCATTTCTGTATTAGCTATCTTTATTTCAGCTCCATTAGGTGCTATTGCAATGGATAACTTAAATCAGAAGTTATTGGTTACAGAGATAGAAGAATTAGAAGAATCAGAAGATACAACAAATATTTTAGAACAAACAATATAAATAAAAAAATAAATATTTGAAATAATAACTCGGTAATTTACGGGTTATTTTTTTATAAATTATCTATTGACAAAGCAAAATGAAAGCGTTATACTTTAACTGGTTATAACGTTATAACGTCATATCAAGGTAGGAGAGTTAAAAATGGATGATATGTACTTTAAAGTCCCAAAATATTACATGCTTAAAAAGGAAATCGTTAAGAAAATCGACAAAGAAGAGTTGCTCGATGACCAAATGATTCCTAGTGAAAGAGAGTTAATTAAAGAATTCGGAGTTAGTAGAATAACTGTTAGACGAGCTATTGATGAATTAGTAAAAGAAGGTTATCTTTATAAAATACAAGGTAAAGGAACATATGTAAAAGGGGATTCAAAATCACAAGATTTGTTTTCAATTACAAGTTGTACACAAGATATTATCAATTTGGGTATGATACCTTCTAGAAAGCTAATTCAATGCAAAGTAATTGATTCGTTTCCTAAAAGAGCTAGACAAATGGAAATTGACAGTGAGGACAAACTAATTGTTATTGATAGGGTTTATTACGCAAATAAGGAACCTATCAATAGAACAATTACCTACTTACCTGAAAAATACTTCCCAGGACTTGAAAAACATGATTTTCATAATGAATCATTATATGAAGTTTTAGAAAAGCACTATAATCTAAATATTACAAGAGCTAAGAGAACGATTGAAGCTGTCATCGCTGAAGATGAAATCGCAAACTTACTTGATGTTGATGAAGGTCAACCATTACTTCTATTTCGTGGTACAACATACGGAATTATTGGAAACAAAGAAGTTCCAATCGAAACTTTTAAAACCAATTACCGTACTGACCAATATAAATTTTATATAAATCAAGTGAAAATTTGATTATAAAAATAAATAAATTTAAAAAATTTGGAGGAGAATGTATGAAAAAATTTATTGTAACACTATTTGTTTTAATGTTATCTGTATCATTATTTGCTTGTAACGATGCGAATAATAACGATGACATAAAAGTCGGATTAATTGTATCAGCAGCTGGCGCTAATGATAATGGGTACAATCAATTCGCTATTGATGGCTTAAACTTAGCCGCTACTGATTTTGGGGTTCAAACTCATGTTGTTAACACAGCTGATGATGTACCTGGTTCATTAGAAACACTTGCTGAAGATGGATACGATCTAATCTTTACATTAGAGTATAACTTTGGTGCTCTTATTACAGATGATGGTTCAGGACAATCTATTGCAGAAAAATATCCTGATACTACTTTCGTAACTTTCAATGCTTTTGCAAACACAGATGAAGCTGGAGCTAAAATTCATGACAACGTTGTTGAAGTATTATTCAATGTAAATGAAGGTTCTTTCTTGGCTGGTGCTTTAGCTGCATTAGTAATTGAAAACAATGAAGTATTATTTGATGCTGCAGACTATTCTTTCACTGCTTTAGATGACGGTGGTAGAGCTGTTGGTTTCCTCGGTGGAGTTCAATCAGACGGTATTACAGTATTTGGTTACGGATTCGCACAAGGTGTTGAATATATTGCATCTGATTTAGATGTAGACTATATGTTATATGAAACTTACGCAGCTGGATTTGGTGCTTCTCAAGATAATTATAACTTAATCGATTCATATTTTGACAATGGAGTTAACGTAGTATTCGCTGCTGCTGGTGGTGTTGCTACAAACATGAGAAATGCTGCTTCTGATAATGGGAAATTAGCAATCGATGTTGATGCAAATCAAGATGCACAAGTACCTGGTTCTGTATTAACGTCAGTTCTAAAAAATACTAACGTTTCTGTTTATGACTTAGTAGAAAAATTCATTAACGAAGAAGCTATAGGCGGACAAGAATTCTTCTATGACTTAAACTCAGGAGCTACTGGAATTACTGATTTAGCTACTATTGAAGGCTACATCCAAGATACAACTGCAGCGACAACAAAATGGCAAGAAATAAAAGATCAAATAGCAACAATTAAAGCTGCCATTTCAGATGGAACTATTGATGTTATTGATGCACAAGCTGGAGAAGTATTAGATTATGGTACTTTAGAACACGTAACAAAAGCTAACTAAGAAAAACCAAAAGTAATACTAACAAAAGAAAATTAAAGGTGATTAATGTGGAAATTATTAAAACTGCGAATTTAACAAAGATGTTCGGTGACTTTACTGCAAATGACAAGATTAATATGACTGTAAATGCTGGTGAAATCAAAGCTATCGTTGGAGAAAACGGGGCTGGTAAGACCACATTGATGAACATGCTTTATGGGTTATTAAAACCAACAACTGGTGAAATATATATCAAAGA
Source organism: Mycoplasmatota bacterium (assembly GCA_016342455.1). Classification (GTDB taxonomy): domain Bacteria; phylum Bacillota_I; class Bacilli_A; order Izemoplasmatales; family Hujiaoplasmataceae; genus 4572-104. The sequence continues at coordinate 10,537 of JAEIOE010000044.1, forward strand.
AAACAAAATTTCATTTGACTCTCCTACCGATGCCATGTCATGTGGCATCGGTATGGTTCACCAGCACTTCAAACTGGTTCCTAGTTTAGCAGTTTATGAAAATGTATTACTAGGAACAGAAATAGAAAAAAAACATAAAATTGGAAAAAAATCTTTTTCTCTCAAAATCATTGATGAAAAGCAAGAAATAAAAGAAGTTGAAGAACTCATTGAAAAGTATCAATTTCAAATTAATGCAACTGATTTAATTAAGAATATTTCAGTTGGTGCGAGACAAAAAGTTGAAATATTAAAAATGTTATATCGCAATGTGGAAATTCTTATATTTGATGAGCCTACTGCTGTTCTCACTCCACAAGAAATAGAAACATTTTTTGTTACGCTTAGGGAACTTAAAAAGCAAGGCAAAACGATTATTCTTATCACTCATAAACTACAAGAAGTAATGGAAGTTAGCGATTCAGTTACTGTTATCAAACAAGGTAAAGTCATTGGTGATATGTTAACGAAAAACACTTCTTCTAAAGCGTTAGCTCGTTTAATGGTTGGTAGAGATGTCTTGTTAAAAGTTGATAAAAAATATAGAAATTATTCTAAAAAACCTGTAGTCTATAAGGTTGAAAATTTAACAACAATCAATGCGGACAATATTAAGGTTGTAAACAATGTATCTTTTGAAATTCATGAAGGTGAAATCGTTGGTATTGCTGGCGTTGAAGGAAATGGACAATCTGAATTATTAGACTTACTAACAGGAATCTTAAAAGCCACAAGCGGAAAAGTATATCTTAAAGGTAAAGAAGTTTCAAACTTCTGGCCAAAAAAATTAAGAGAATCTAAAATTGCCATTATTCCAGAAGATAGATATGCTCAAGGTTTATGCCTAGACATGCTTATATGTGAAAATATGATTGCTGGATATCATGGTAACAAAGAAATATGTAAATATGGACTAATTAGTCAAAAGAAAATGCTAGATAAATTAGATTGTTTAATCGAAGACTATGATATTAGAGTTTCTGAAAAAGGTGGAAAAATTTCTTCTTTGTCAGGAGGAAATGCTCAAAAAATTATTATTGCTCGTGAGTTCGATTCAGACCCTGACATGTTAGTTGCTGCGCAACCTACAAGAGGTGTTGATATCGGTGCGATTGAATATATCCATAATTCTATTCTAGGATTACAAAACACTGGAAAATCAATTCTATTAGTTTCAAGCGAACTATCAGAAATTATGAATTTATCTGATAGAATTCTTGTTATGTTCAAAGGCGAAATAATCGGTGAAGTCGATGCCAAGAATGCAACAAGAGAAGAAATTGGCTATTTGATGGCTGGAATTAGAAAGGAAAACGATGATGAGTAAGTGGAATAATAATTTAAGCTCAAATTTAAGGAAATCAGCTTCTACAATAACCCCAATATTGATAGCTTTCCTTATCGGCGCTATAGCAATTATCCTTGCGAAAGAAAATCCCCTTTCAACTTATTTTATTTTAATATCAAAATCCTTATTTAATATTAAAGGAGTTTTAAAAACACTCCATTATGCAGCTCCACTTATTCTTTCTGGACTAGCGATAGCTGTAAGTTTTAAAGCAGGTTTGTTTAATATGGGTATTGAAGGACAAATCATATCATCTGGTTTTGTTGTTGCCATATTAGGATACGAATTAGCTTTTTTACCAGCGGGAGTACTAATACCCTTATTACTATTAATTGGTATAGTAGTTGGTGTTTTAGTAGCTTTACTTCCAGCCTTCTTAAAAGCCAAATATAACGTTAATGAAATGGTAGTTACTTTATTGTTAAATTATGCAATATTTGCAATATTAGAGTTTTTAACATCCACTGTATTTAGAGATCCAAGTTCAGGCTATGTATCAACGAGCATGATTGGCTCTAGCGCAATTATATCGAGGATAGGTGATTCAAAATTAACCCTCTTCTTCTTTATTACAATAGCTGTATTTATTGTAATGTATTTTGTGTTCCATCGTTCAAAATTAGGTTTTGAAATTACCGCAATGGGAAAAAACAGATCTTTTGCAGAAGCAACAGGGATGGAAACACAAAAGAAAACCATGTATATTATGCTACTTAGTGGAGCTTTAGCTGGGCTTGCCGGAGCAGGGTGGATGATGGGTGAAAAATTTGCTTATACACTCAGTTTCTCTGGAACACCAGGTTTAGGATGGGATGGGATGTTAATCGCCCTCCTTGGTGGACATAGTCCTATTGGTATTTTAATTGCAGCAATATTCTACGCAGTGCTTAAGACGGGATCAGCTTCGGTAGCTATTTACACTAACGTTCCAGCTGAAATTATTCTTTTACTACAAGCATTGATTATCTTATTCTTATCTATTAAATTCTTTAATAAAAAAAGAGTAAAAAAAGAACCGAAAAAGGAGGCTGCGACTAATGGATCTGATTCTTGAAATATTACATGATTCGCTTTCTTTAACAGGGCCTATTTTACTTTGTACATTAGGAGGATTATTCGCTTACAAATCTGGAGTAATCAACATTGGTTTAGAAGGAATGATGTTGTTTGGTGGTTTTATTGCCACACTCACTATCTCGTTTACAAGTAGTTGGGTATTAGGAATAATAACTACTATAATTATGGGAATATTGTTAGGTATATTATTTTCATTCTTTGGAGTAACTAAAAAGGCGAATTTTATCATTACAGGTTTTGCGATAAATCTTTTAGCTGTAGCTGTGGGTAAATACGCGTTAGCGATTCTTGGAACTAACGATATCAATGTTATCAGTAACGTCGTAAGAGAAAGATCAGATGTTACTCTTTGGTTAATAAAAGATATTCCATACTTAGGTGATATTTTAAGTGGTCATTCTTTATTAACTTATCTTTCTTTTATATTAATATTTGTAACATCAATTATATTGTTTAAAACAAAATTTGGTACTTATGTACGTGTTGTCGGTGAAAATGAAGAAGCCGCTAGATCACTTGGAATTAAAGTAGATAAAGTGAAGTACTTGGCTATTATCTTAGGTGGAATCTTATGTGGTTTTGCTGGTTATAATGTAGCAGTAAACCAACTTGCTTCTTATACTCCTGATATCACTGCTGGTACAGGTTTTATAGCAATTGCAGCTATTTATTGTGGACAAGGAGATCCTAAGACATCTGGACTGTACGCCTTAGTCTTCGGACTATCAAGAGCTTTAGCAGTAAACCTAGCATTAATAATTGGTTCTATAGCTGGATTACTTGATATAATACCTTACATAATGATTGTAGTTGTTTTATCAGTTGTTGCTATTATTAGAGAAAGAAAAACATTATATAGGGGGTTTATTCATGAATAAAACTGCATTAATAATTGTTGACATGATTTATGACTTTACTAACAAATCAGGTAAAGTCTTTTACCCAAGAAATGAAGAAATTATTGGTCCTCTTAGCGATTTTATCAAAACCGCTAGGTCTCATAATTGTTTAGTAATTTTTGTAGAACATACGATAAAAAAAGAAGACTATCTAAATGCTAAAATGAAGATGAGAGAATGCTGTATTGAGGGTAGTGGTGGTGAATTAACTGACACAAGGTTGAATTGTAACCGAGAGAAAGATATCATTATCAAAAAAACGAAATATAGTTCATTCTATCAAACTGATTTAGAAAAAGTTTTAGAAGAAAATAAAATAGAAAACCTATTAATAACAGGTACAAAAACAAATAATTGTATCATCGCTACCGTATTTGATGCTTTTTACAAAGACTATAATACTTTTGTTGTTAGTAATTTAGTCGCTACTTCAGACGATGAAACAAATGCTATCTATCTTAGAGATATCAATAAATATCTTGCAAAAGCTTTGAGTTCTAGAGCAATCACTAAATTACTAGAACAAGGAGAACTATAATGGGATACGATCTAATAACAAGCGGTTATTGTGCTTTAGATAGAATTGTTAAGATTAAAACACTTCCGGTTATCGGTAAAACTTCTATCATAGCTAATGGAAATCATGCGAAAATATATTACGGTGGATGTAATGTTAATGTAGCTGTCAGCTTAGGTAGATTATCTTTAAAAGCCGCTCCAATACTTAGAGTTGGTGAAGACTATGAAGTAACTGGTTTTAAGAATTACTTAGAAAAAAACAATGTCGTTTTAGATGCTACAGAAAAAATAGATGGAGTATCTACTTCTGCTACTTACTTAGTAGAAACCCCGGACAATCAACATATCACTTTATTCTATCCAGGAGCGATGGATAATGCTTTGTTTAAACCTTATAGTGATACATGGTTTGAAAACACTAAATGTGCTTTAATGACTGTCGCTTCACTGAATGATAACAAAGAATTTCTAAAAAAAGTAAAACAATTCAATTTGCCACTTTTTTTAGGGATGAAAATGGATTCTGATGCTTTCCCGAAAACATTCTTAAAAGAGTGTTTAGATACGGTTGAAGTATTGTTTACAAACGAAAGCGAAGCACAGTGCATTGCTGATATCTATGGTGTTAAAAGTTGTGAAGATCTCATTAACTCTTTAGCAAAAATAAAAGTAATCGTTGTCACAAAAGGTAAAAATGGATCTAGTGCAATTTATAAAGAAAATAATCAATCTAAATATGAGTCTGTCAACATCGTCGCTGCTGAAAAAGTAGTCGACACTGTCGGTTCAGGTGATGCGTTTATTGCTGGTTATATATATGGATATCTACATAAGAAAACAGTGAAAGAATCAATGGAATTAGGTTCTACACTTGCGTCTTTTGTCATTGAAGGATTAGGTTCTACTACCAATTCGCCAACTGAGGTGGAATTAATCAAAAGATATCAAAATAATTTTATGAAGGAGAAACAATAATGGGAAAATCATTATATCTAAAATGCGAAACAGAAGATATCGCAAAATACGTAATCTTTTCAGGGGACCCTTGGAGAGTAAATATCATCAAAAAACATTTAGATGATGTAAAGCACATCGCTTTCGCAAGAGAATATAATACTTATACAGGTTTTTATAAAGGTGTGAAAATTACTATTTCTTCTACAGGTATAGGCGCTCCATCTGCTGCTATTGCGATGGAAGAAATGTATCAATGTGGAATGGAAGTAGCGCTTAGAATGGGTACAGTTATGTCTTTGAAAGATGAACTTCTAGGAGAATATATCGTTCCGATAGGTTCTATCCGAGAAGAATCAACTTCAAAAACTTATGTACAAGAAACATATCCCGCTATTGCTGATTTTCATTTACTGGAAACCATTAATAAAACAATACTAGAATTTGGTGCTAAAGTTGATAATGGACTAAATGCGACACTTGATGGTTTTTACTCACAAATGCATATGTCTAAATTAGCTCAAGAGAGAAACACTGATGTATTTGCAATTTTTGAAAAATACAAGAAACTTGGTGTTTCTGGTATTGATATGGAATCGGCTTGTATGATGGTTGTCGGAAGACTTATGAACGTTAAAACTGCTTCTTTAACTCTAGTTACAGTTTTAGAAAACTTAAAAGATTCTTTGTCAGGGAAAATCAGAGAAGACAAAGAAGAAGAGTTATGTAAGATAGCTTTAGAAAGCATCTATAAATATGAAAAAGAGGTAATAAAAAAATGAAAGAATTATTAGGCCTAGGTAGCAAAACTGTTATCGGAATGGTACATTGTCTACCACTGCCAGGAACAGCAGGGTTTGAAAACAATATGGAAAAAATATTCAGTCAAGCAATTAAAGATGCTAAAACATTAGAAGCTGCAGGCTGTGATGCATTAATTATTGAAAATATGGGTGATGGTCCATTTAATGATTTCTTAGATATCGAACAAACTGTAGCGTTAACAGCAGTTTCAACACTAGTAAAAGAGGCTGTTAACATTCCTATTGGAATTGATGCTGCTTTTAATGATTACAAATCTTCTCTATCTATTGCGAAAGCGATTGGTGCAGCGTTTGTTAGAATTCCAGTGTTTGTTGATACCGTAATGTATTACAACGGTGTTTTAAATCCTTGCTCTAGAGATGCCGTTTTGTTTAGAAGAAAAATACATGCAGAAAAGGTAAAAATCTTAGCTGACATACAAGTGAAACATACATATATGGTAAACCCTACTATCACTATTCAAGATTCAGCAAAAATGGCAGTTAGCTGTTTTGCTGACGGTATTATTGTTACTGGCAGATCAATTGGTACTGAAACTCCTATCGATATGATTAAACAAGTTAAAGCAGTTGTAAATATTCCAGTTATAGCCGGAAGTGGTGTTAACGCAAATAATATTAAAGAACAACTAAATATAGCTGATGGAGCTATTATTGGGAGTAGTTTAAAAGAGGGCGGAAAAATATCGAACCCTATATCACTTGAACTTACAAAAAAAGTTTTAAAAGGTTTGGAGGAATAACCCTATGATGAGACCAATGAAAATCGCTGGTTCAGAACTGATGTTTGGAGAAGGAAGTTTAGCTTATTTAAAAACTTTAAAAGCCAAAAAAGCAGTTTTAGTATTAGCTGGAGATTTCCTATATTCAACAGGAGTAATGGAAATTGTAGAAAAACATTTAAAGAATGCAAATATTGAATATGAAACAATTGTTGGCATTGAACCTGACCCAGGATTTAACACTGTATTAAAAGGTGCCAAGTTTATGTTGGAGCACAATCCTGATATCATTATTGCTATCGGTGGTGGTTCAGCAATGGACGCAGCTAAAGCGATGTGGATTTATTATGAACATCCTGAAATCAAAACACTAGAATATATTACCGTAAAAGAGAATTTTCCTAAACTAAGAACTAAAGCTAGATTATGTTGTATCCCAACAACAGCCGGTACTGCTTCTGAAGTATCTAGGTCAATTGTTATTACAGATGACAAAACACATATTAAATATGGTATTGGTAATATGGAAATGATGCCTGATATCGCAATCTGCGATCCAGCTACTACACTTTCTTTAACAAATCATATTACAGCTGAAACTGGAATGGATGCTTTATGTCATGCATTAGAAGCAATCGTTTCAACGAGAGCGAATTATTTAAGTGACATATTAGCTGAAGCAGCTATTATGGACATCTTTGAGTTTTTACCTGAGGTCATAAATGACCCCAAAAATATTAAATACCGTGAAATAATGCTAAACGCTGCTATGACTGCAGGACTTGCATTTACAAACGTTTCACTTGGTATAACCCATTCTATTGCACATGGTTTGGGGAGTTTATTTAACATGCCTCATGGCTTAGCTAATGCAATACTACTACCTTACATTGTTTCGTTCAATTCACAGAATGAAGATGCATTAGCTATCTATGACGCATTAGCATTTAATTTAAGCGAAACAGATTTAACTGAAGCTTTATTTGAGTTAAATGAAGCAGTTAACATTCCTAAATCACTTAATCTAAAAATAACTGATGAATCACTATTCTTAGAAAAATTGGATACTTTAATTGACTTTGCACTTAAAGATGGATGTACTAAAACTAATCCTATTCTACCTACTAAGACAAATCTAAGAGATATTATTTTAGCAGCGTATTACGGAAAGGAAGTTCCTCTTACATTATGAAATTAATATGTTATCTATCACTAGGTTCACCTAATCTAGAACAAAGCAAAATAAATGCTCAAAACTATATTGACGCTGGTTGCGATGTTGTTGAAGTGGATTTTCCTGCAAAGAACCCGTACTTAGACAGTCCATATATTCAAGAAAGAATGGGACAAGCATTAGCTGGTTGTAATGATTACGAAAAATATATGCAAACTATCGAAGAAATCAAAGCGATAAATCCAACTTCTGCTTTTATTATATTAACTTACGAAACTACAATTAAAGATATCGGATTACAGAAATTTATTAATTTTTGTCATAAAAACAATTTGAAAGATATTATCTGTGTTGGAAATGAATTCCCAGCTGTAAGACAAACTTTAATAGCCAACAACTTGTTAGTAAGTTCTTATGTTCAATATCAGTTACTAGACGAGGAAATTGAAGTTGCTAAAAAGACAAACGGTTTTATTTACTTGCAAGCAAAATCTAGTGGGCAATATCATGAAATACATAAAGACTTAAAATCAATTATTAATTACTTAAGAACTGAAGTTAAATTACCTAATCCAATTTATTGTGGAGTTGGTATTTCTAGTCCAGAAGATATAGCAATGGTAAAAGAAGCCGGTGCTGATGGAGCTTTTGTTGGAAGTACTGTATTAAAGCTACAAGATAAGCCAAAAGAATTAAAACAAAAAATCATAGATTTAAAAGCCAAAGCATAATAGAAAGAGGCTGTAAAGAAACAAATTAAGTAAACAGCCAATAAAAACACAAAACCGGACCCAAAAGGGACCGGTTTTTT
>JAEIOE010000045.1 GCA_016342455.1 Mycoplasmatota bacterium
TTTTGTTTGATTTTAAAGAAAGAACCTGTAGTTCTTAAAAATCTTCTCAGATTTCTAATTCTTTACAGGCTCTTTTTAAAGTAGCATATAATTTAATTTATTTAATCGTTTTCATAAGCTTCAAATATTGATGCAGGATCTTCTTTTAATCTCGCTGCTTCAGCAAGTTCTTTTCCTTTATTATCTATACCATCTAACATGATAGCTACATTTTTATTAGAAACCACTCCAAACGTAACTATGACTAATATGAAAGAAAATATAATTGATAGCACAGCCACATTAGTAGCATTCACAATAAATCCTGCAGCTAAGGTTGAAATTGGAATCGCAGCCATAGACATCGCTCCAATTGTAGCAAATACTCTTCCTCTTACTTTTGGATCGATTGCTTTCATCATTCCTGTATTAATAGGAACATTAGTATAAATCATCGTAAATGCCAACATACTATTTATAGCAATCATTAAAGCGAAAAATAACCAATAGCCAATTATGTTATAAGTAACCAAAACAATGAATATGGTCATTAACACAAAAACACCAGCCATAGAAATTATTCCTTTTTTGACCGATTTTTTCAGACTCTTTATTTTCATACTACCAACAATAATACTAGCAATTAGCATTGTAATACTAAAGACAATATCAATGATACCTAATTCATATTCAGAAGAGCCTAATTCCGTTCTAAATAAATATGGAATTCCTACTCCAAATACTGGAGAGAAACAAAAATTAAGCATCGCAGAAAATATCATCATCGTTAACAATCCTGTAGTGGATTTTAAATATTTAAAACCAAATTTAATATCTTCCCAAAATGATGGTTTATCTTCTGGTAATATTTGTTCATTTACCAGTTTTGGATCTGTCTTAATAAACATTTCAGTTATTGCACTAAACATAAAACTGATTGCATTAATTAGTACTGCTGCTTCAAATCCGACAATTGCATATAAGAACATACCAGCAACAATACCTAAAATTCCTTGCACACTACTAACAATACTATTTGCTCCATTAGCTGCTTGAATTTGATCTTCTCCCACAATTTCTGGAATAGAAGCTGTAGCAGCTGGACCAAAAAAGGCTTGATTAACACTAGCAATTGCAGTAGTACCTAGAAGTACCCAAATAATTATTTCTTTTGGATAGCCTAAGGTTAAAACATATAGAGTAGTTGCAAACAATAATGCTCTAATAAAGTCAGTGACATAAAGCACTTTTATTTTATTCACTTTATCAACTATAGTTCCTGTAATCGGACTTAACACAATTTGGATAATAATGCTAACAGCCATAAACAAACTTAAGTATATAGCTCCCCCATCTTCTCCAAATAAATCCTGGACATAAAGCCCAGCAGCAAAACTATAAAGACTTGTCCCTATAGCTGAAACTAAACTTCCTTGAAATAATAGAAAATAGTTTCGATTTTTAAATAATTTTTTCATATAATTTCCCCTTTTTCCTTTTTCCCTTAAAATATTTTATCATAAGTTATAAAAAAAAGCACTACCCTAAAGGAAGTGCAATTTATTTTTATTTTAAGATTTTATTATTTTATCGACTATCTTTGTGACATTATTTTCTTTTATAAAATTATTTGATAATGGTATCCATTTATCTAAAAAGTCTTTAAAATTTGGCCTTAATTTAAGTCGATCTAATTGAGTAATACTATCCACTTCCATTAGTATCTTATAATCAAAATATTCTAACAGTTCAACTCTTAAGCAATAAGATCCTTCTATAATAAGAACTTCTTTATACTTCAAAGTTTTTGTTTCTTCATACTCATTTATTTTACAATCATAACCTTTATAAACAATATCTTCTTTCTGTAGATGTTTTAAGATTACTTCATGAATAAGACGTTCAAAATCTATATTATTTCCACCTTTTAAAAAGGATAACTCATTTCTCTTTTCAATCGGCAAATAGAAGTCATCAACACTTACCACATTGCAATCTAATTCTTTTTGTAAAAAATTAGCTAATGTTGTTTTACCAGAAGCTGGCTCTCCTTCAATTGCGATTAATTTTTTTACCTTTAATAAACTAGTTATTTTGTACATAATCCTTTAACCTCAGTGCTAATAATGGAATTAATATTAATTGTAATATGATACCAATAAACGAAGCGGTGAATGTCCCTATAAATACTTCAACAAAATTTGCGTTTTGTAGGAAAACCAAGGCTGCTAATGCAAACATGATTCTTCCTAAAAGCATTGCAATAACTAAGGTGATTAACACTTTAATTAAATACTTAATTTTTATATTTTTTAATAACTTTATAAACAAACCAGTAATTAAACCATATACAGCTAATTCAAATGCCATCATAATAGCCATCGGCATTTGCGGCATCCCAAACAATAACAATCTCATCAAAGGAGCTATGAATCCTATTGCCAAACCCCAAAGTGGTCCTAAAAATATGGAAGCTAATATAACAGGAAAATGCATAGGTGTTAGCATTTGTCCAAATGTTGGTATCTGTGCAGTAAGAAAAGGTAAACCTTGTGTAAGAGCTAAAAACATAGCGGCTAAAGCTATTTTTTTAGTGTGTCTCATGCTTTTATAAACTCAACAATCAAATCAATATCAGCCACTTTACTAATCGTTTCATGAATAGAACAAAACTTCGAACCGAGTTCAGCGCTTTTTTTAAGTCCTATTTCATTAGATGGATTGGTAATCACTAATTTGATAGTCACCTTTTCTAATAAATTGATTTCTTTTCCTTCACCCTTATTGCCAGAAACTTCAAGTTCCGCTTTATCGAATGATAATCTTTTCTTTTTCGCTACTGATAGGAATGTTGCATAAAAACAACTTCCTAACGCTCCAAATAACATATGGTAAGGGTAAATCCCATTTTCTTGTTCACCTAGGAAAACTTTTCCGGTAGGTGTTTCCATCTCTCCAATAAAGGATTCATCCCATGTTTGTTTAATTGTATCTAATGCCATTTAAAATCACCTCTTACAAAGATTATACTATAGATAATAATATTTTCTTAATTTTAAACATTACAAATGCATTTTATCAATTAATTTTCACAAAATAGGGGTTGGTTTGTAAGCGCTTTAGTGTTATAATTTTTATGATGAGAAAATCAAATTTTTCTTAATTTATAGAGAAAAAATCAAGAAATACAAAAATATAATAGGAGGAATATTGTGAAAAACAATTTTTATGGAAAAAGTTTTCTTACTTTATTAGATTTTTCAAAAGAGGAGATTTCAGATTTACTTCATGTCTCAGCGAAATTGAAAGCAAAGAAAAAAGCTAATGTGGAATGCAGACCGTTAGAAGGTAAGAATGTTGTTCTTTTATTTGAAAAAGATTCAACAAGAACAAGATGTGCTTTCCAAGTAGGTGCGAACGATTTAGGTATGAATGTTACTTATTTAGGCCCTACAGGATCACAAATGGGGAAAAAAGAAAGTATCAAAGATACTGCAAGAGTTTTAGGCAGAATGTTTGATGGAATCGAATATAGAGGTTACAAACAAGAAACAGTTGATATATTAGGACAATTTTCAGGCGTTCCAGTATGGAATGGCTTGACTGATATGTATCATCCAACACAAATCTTAGCAGATTTTATGACTATTATAGAAAAATTCGGACATTTGGAGGGAATTAACTTTTCCTATTTTGGAGATGCTAGAAACAATATGGGAAATAGTTTAATGATTGGTTGCGCTAAGATGGGAATGCACTTTACAGCTTGTGCTCCTAAAGATTTATGGCCAAATAAAGAATTAATAGAAAAATGTCAAGTGTTAGCAAAAGAATCAGGTGGAACCATTCGTTTTACTGAAGACGTTACTGAAGGTTCTAAAGACCAAGATGTAATCTATACAGATGTTTGGGTATCAATGGGAGAACCTGATGAGGTTTGGATAGAGAGAATTGAACAATTAATGCCTTACCAAGTAAATAAGACATTAATGAGTAATGCTTCTGAGAATGCGATTTTTATGCATTGCTTACCAGCATTCCATAATACAGAAACGAAAATTGGTAAAGAATTATTTAAGAAATTTGGAGTTGACGCTTTAGAAGTTACTGAAGAAGTTTTTGAATCCGTTCAATCTGTAGTGTTTGATGAAGCAGAAAATAGATTACATACCATTAAAGCTGTTATGTACCTTACTTTGAGGGAACCTAAATGAAAAAAATAGTGGTTGCTTTGGGTGGAAATGCATTAGGTAAAACACCATTAGATCAAATAGAAAAAGTGAAACACGCAGCAAAACCAATCGTTGATTTGGTTAGAGCTGGAAACGAAGTAATATTAGCTCACGGTAATGGCCCTCAAGTTGGAATGATTAATTTAGCTTTCGAGACAAGCAATCAAGTATCTGAAACTAGTCCAGCAATGCCTTTTCCTGAATGTGGAGCGATGAGTCAAGGATATATTGGATATCATTTACAAAACGCTTTATTAGCAGAACTAAAAAACCAAAAATTAAATACCCATGTAGCGACAATTATTACACAAGTTGAAGTAGATGAACATGATACAGCCTTTCAAAACCCAACAAAACCAATCGGACGTTTTTATGATTTAGAAACTTCTAACAAGTTAGCTAAAGAAAATGGTTATGATATGGTTGAAGATGCTGGTAGAGGATATCGAAGAGTTGTTCCTTCTCCAAAACCTGTAAATGTCGTTGAAATAGAGGTCATTAAGACTTTAGTTGATGCAGGACATTTAGTTATCACTGTTGGTGGTGGCGGAATACCCGTAATAAAAAAAGGAAATGAATTTATTGGAGTTCCTGCAGTAATTGATAAAGATTTTGCTAGTGCAAAAGTAGCTGATTTATTAGATGCTGACTTATTGATTATCTTAACTGCAGTGGATAAGGTTAAAATTAACTATAACAAAGAAAATGAAACGAGTTTAGACGATATCACAATCAGTGAAATCGACAAATATATTGAAGAAGGACATTTCTTAAAAGGCTCTATGTTACCAAAAATAGAAGCTGCGAGATCTTTTGTAGAAGCAAAGAAAGGTAGAATAGCTATCATCGCTGCTTTAGAAGAGGCTCATGAAGCCATAAATGGTAAAGCGGGTACTATTATAAGAAATTAGAAAAGAAAGGAGCGCATAATTATTAAATTATGCCATAAAATTATGTTAACAGATTTAGAGATTGCTCAAAAAAGCAAAATGATAAAAATAAGTGAAATAGCAAAAAAAATTAACCTTACACAAGATGAAATAGAATTGTACGGTAATTACAAAGCTAAATTAAGTTATGAAGCTTTAGATAAAGTAAAAAACAATAAACGAGGAAAGATAATATTAGTAAGTGCAATTAACCCTACTCCTGCTGGAGAAGGGAAATCTACTACTACTATTGGTTTAGGAGACGCTTTAAATAAGCTTGGTTATCAAACGATGATCTGTTTACGTGAGCCTTCATTAGGACCTGTTATGGGTGTTAAAGGTGGTGCAACAGGAGGGGGTTACGCTCAAGTAATTCCGATGGAAGACATTAACCTTCACTTTACAGGTGATATACATGCAATCACAGCTGCGAATAATCTTATTTCTGCTGTAATTGATAATCATTTATTCCAAGGAAATGAATTAAATATTAATCCAGAGAATGTAATTTGGAGAAGAGCGATGGATATGAATGATCGTTCTCTTCGTAAAATACAAGTTGGATTATCTCTAAAAAAAGAAGTTCCAAGATTCGACCAATTCGATATCTCAGTAGCTTCTGAAATTATGGCTGTATTCTGTTTAGCGACTAACTTAAATGACCTAAAAGAAAGAGTCGCTAGAATAGTGGTTGCTTATAATATGGAAAGTGAGCCAATTACCGTTAATGATTTACAAGTAGCTGGCGCTGTTACTATGTTATTGAAAGATGCTTTTAAGCCAAACCTTGTTCAAACTTTAGAAGGAAATCCTGTATTAATACATGGTGGTCCATTTGCAAATATTGCTCATGGATGTAATTCAATCATGGCAACAGACTATGCTTCTAAGATTAGCAACTTTACAGTTACAGAAGCTGGTTTCGGAGCTGACTTAGGTATGGAAAAATTCCTAGATATCAAAATGAGAGCAATGAATACTATGCCAGAACTTGTAGTATTGGTAGCTACTGTGAGAGCATTAAAACTTCATGGTGGAGTTGAAAAAGATCAATTAAGCATTGAAAACTTAGATGCTTTAAAAGCTGGAGTTGAAAATTTAGAAAAACATATCGAAAGTGTAAAAGAATATAACTTACCTTATGTTATAGCGTTAAATAAATTTCCAAGTGACACAGATGCTGAATTAAAACAAATGTTACAATGGGCTAGAGATAATAATCATCCAATATCACTTTCTGAAGTATTTACAAAAGGTTCTGATGGTGGATTGGATTTAGCAAAGAAAGTGATCAAAGCTATCGATGATAATCAATTAAAATCAAAATTACTTTATGATACAAATACTTCTATCGAATTTAAACTAACTGAAATAGCTCAAAAGATTTATGGAGCTAATGATGTTGAATTTTCAGATAAAGCATTAGAACAAATTAAAGTTTATCAAAAATTAGGATGGTGTAATCTTCCTATCTGTGTCGCTAAGACACCTTTATCCTTAAGTGATAATGCAAAGATTAAGGGACGTCCTCGTGACTTCAAAGTTACTGTAAGAGAATTTAAACCTTCACTAGGTGCAGGTTTCATCGTTGCGATGATGGGTTCTGTTATGACTATGCCAGGTCTTCCTAGAAAAGGCGGATATTTAGACATGGATGTAATCGACGGAAAGATTATTGGACTATTCTAAAAAATATATATGAAAGGAATATGTGGTCTTTTAATCACATAGAAAAAAGTATGGAAAAGAAATTAGTAAAAGTAGCTATATGGGGTTTTGGAGCTATGGGCTCTGGAATGGCTAAAATGATAGTAAACAAAAAAGGTTTTGACATTGTAGGTGTAACAGATGTTTATGATGGATTTGTCGGGAAAAGTATTTTTGAAATACTTAAAATAGAGAATTTGCAAAACCATGATGTTTTAGTTGAAAAAGATATTGAACGAATTTTGAAGGTAGAAAAACCTGATTTAGTACTACTTGCTACTGATTCATTTACAAAAAAAGCATTTGCTAAATTAAAATTTATCGTAGAACATAAATGTAATGTAATTAGCACAGCTGAAGAAATGGCATATCCTTATGCTAAAGAACCTGAATTATCAAAAGAATTAAACCGTTTAGCAAAAGAAAATGGAGTAACAATTTTAGGAACGGGTGTAAACCCTGGTATGATGATGGATTTATTAGCTATCTGTATCTCGGGTGTAATGAGTGATGTGAAAAATATGGAAATCTCACGTATAAACTCATTATCTCCATTTGGTCCCACTGTAATGGAAGAACAAGGTGTAGGTCTTACATTAACTGATTTCAATGATAAATTGGTTAAAGATGAGTTATCAGGTCATGTTGGTTTCGTTGAATCTACCTATATGATTGCAGATGCACTTGGCTTAGAAGTTAAAAGCTTCGAACAATCTATGGCTCCTATTGTTACAAATGTAGACAGAAAATCACCTTACGGTTTTGCAAAAGCCGGTGATGTTGCTGGAGTTGATATGAGAAGTATAGCTACTCTATCAAATAAAACAAAAATTAAAATGGTTCATCCACAACAAATTGAACCAGAATTAGAAGGAATTCATACTGGAGATTATATAAAAATAAAAGGTACACCAGAAATCAATTTATCTAATGTTCCTGAAGTCGAAGGCGGCATTGGAACAATCGCAATTTGCGTGAATATGATTCCGCATGTAATCAATGCAAAACCTGGATTGAAAACAATGATTGATTTACCAGTACCTAGAGCAATTATGGGTGATGTAAGAAATTTAATTGATGAGGAGTAAAGCCATGATTAAGAAAAATTCATGGGTACAAATCAAGAAGATTATTTTAAAACCTGAAGAAAGAACTGGTAATTTACCTGAGGCAACAAAACAAGTACCTTTTGTCATGTGGGTTAAAGGCTTCCTTTTAGAAGACGCAATGTTAAATTCTGAAGTTCTGATAAAAACAATAACCGGACGTAATGAATCCGGTATTTTGGTTTGTGAGAATCCAAGCTATATGCATACATATGGTGAATTTGTACCAGAAATATTAGAAATCGACCGAATTGTAAAAACTGAATTATTTGGTGGTGATTCTTTTGAATAGCTCTTATGATGCAGTAATGTCTAGAAAAAATGAGATTATGAAATCCTCTGTCGGAATTAATTACGACTTATATGAAAGTGATTATATCTCTTTCGACTTTGAAGCAATGATGAGTGACTGTGGTTTTAGTCTCGACGAAGTTAGAAAAATACAAAACGAGAACGGTGTAGGAAACACCCCTTTAAAAGAATGCAAGAATATCTCAGCCTTAGCTAGAAAAAATGCTAAGCCAGGATATGGTGCGAGAATCTTTATTAAAGATGAAGCGCTAAATGACTCAGGAAGTTTTAAAGCAAGACGTGCTTCTATGGCTTGCTACCAAGCTAAGAAGTTAGGTTTTAAAGGTGTCATAGCCGCTACTTCTGGCAACTATGGTGCAGCAGTTGCTTCTCAAGCAGCTAAGTACGGATTAAAATGTATCATTGTTCAAGAGTGTTATGATTCTTTAGGCGTAGGACAACCAGAAATAATTGAAAAGGCAAGAGCTTGTGAAGCTTATGGTGCTGAAGTTGTTCAATTAAGTGTTGGTCCAGAACTTTTTTATAAGTTTCTTTTATTACTTGAAGAAACAAAATATTTTAATGCATCTCTCTATACTCCTTATGGAGTTATGGGCATTGAATCTCTTGGAGCTGAACTGATAGAAGACTGTATTAAGCAAACTGGTAAAACTCCAGAAATGGTAGTTTGCACAAATGCTGGCGGCGGTAATTTAACCGGAACTGCAAGAGGAATATTAAAGACTACTGATAAGAAAATAGAAATCGTTGGAGCTTCTGTTAACCTAAAAGGATTACATATGGCTAACGATATTGATTTTAATAAGAAATCATTTACTACAGGACATACAGGTTTTGGTTTACCTTTTATGATTAATCCAGACCGAAGTGATGTTCCAAGAAGTGCAGGGAGACCTTTGCGCTATATAGACAGATATGTAACTGTCAATCAAGGTGAAGTTTTCTTTATCACAGAAACACTTTCTGCTTTAGAAGGCATCGAAAGAGGCCCAGCAGGTAATACATCTTTAGCAGCTGCTTTTAGTTTAGCGAGAGAATTAAAGGAAGATCAAATAATTATAGTTCAAGAAACTGAATATACAAGTGCGGGTAAACATCATCAAGCACAACTAGCTTTTGCTAGAAAAAATGGAATCAACATCTTTTTTGGTAACCCTGAAGATGAAATTCCAGGACAATCTATTGTTTTTCCAAAAACAGTAGACCTTATAAGAGCGAAAGATTTAGATTTAATAAGCATCAAGAAAAAATTCATACAGTTTCAAATGACGAAAACTAAAAAACTTAACAATAAAGATATTCAATTTTTAATAGAAGAAACAAATACTGATAAAGGATTTGTTATGAATGAAATTAGGAACTATAATGTCGAACTGGAGGAAATAGATGGATAAACATAATACAAGAACAGATGACTTTGAAAAAAGAAGAAAACATCTTATAAAACTATCTGATGAAGAATTAAAACAGAAATTTTGGGACTTAGCAGATCAGGCTACTGAACCATTAATCATATTAGCGAAGAAAAACACTTCTCCTGCTATCGAAAGGTCTGTCCTTTTAAGAATGGGATTTTCAAGCCTTGAAGCAAATGATTTAGTAAAATTAGTAATTAATCACAACTTAATCAGAAAAGGTGCAGGACATGTTGTTTATCGTTATTCGCAGTTAAAGAATAAATCAATTCGAGAATCAGGCATTGATTTAATAAATAATCTAGGTTGGGATGAAGTTATGTCTAGTTTTGGAGTTTCATTATGAAAATAAACGAAAAGTTAGATATTAAGAATATCTTAAAAGACTTAGATAAATATGAACCAAGACGTAGAGGTTGGACTTGGAGAGTTCCGGTTAAAGATTTAGAAATGGCTGGTAACCATTACAGTGATGCTTCTATGCCTTTAAAAAACTCTGTTCCACTACCTGCGGCTAAATATTTTGATAATATTGACCCTCAACCAATCCAAGTTATTACTAGTGAAATAGCTAGTGGTCGTTTTGAAGATGATATTAGAAGAATGAGAATGGCCGCTTGGCATGGTGCTGACCACTTAATGGTAATTAGAACTGCTGGTCAATCTCATATGGATGGTTTAATAGAAGGTACTCCACAAGGTGTTGGTGGAGTAGCTATTACTAGAAAACAAGTTCGTGCTCAAAGAAAGGCTTTAGATATTATTGAAGATGAAGTGGGAAGACCAATTAATTATCATTCTTATGTATCTGGAGTTGCAGGTCCTGATATCGCAGTGATGTTCGCTGAAGAAGGCGTAAATGGTGCGCATCAAGACCCACAATACAACATATTATATAGAAACATTAATATGATTAGATCTTTCGTTGATGCAGCAGAATCAAAACATATCATGGCTTGGGGAGATATTCTTCAAATAGATGGAGCTCACAACGCTAATGCAACGGCAATGATTGCTTGGAAAGTAATGCCAGAATTAATGGTACAACATGCAATCAATTCTTTATTCTCTGTAAAAGCAGGAATCAAAAAAAGCAACATTGCATTATCTACTGTACCTCCAACAGCGGTACCTGCTCCAGATTTAAAGATTAATCTACCTTACGCTAAAGCATTAAGAGATTTCTTCTCAGAGTATAAAATGAGAGCACAAATGAATACTAAATATATGGAATCATCTACTAGAGAAGCTACTGTAACTCATGTTTTAAACATGATGATATCTAAACTAACAAGTGCTGATATTCAATCAACTATTACTCCTGATGAAGGACGAAATGTTCCATGGCATATGTATAATGTGGAAGCTTGCGACACTGCGAAACAAGCATTAATAGGTATGGACGGATTGTTAGAAATGGTTCAACTTAAAGAAGATGGATTCTTACCTGCTAAAGTAAGAGAATTAAAGGAAAGAGCTATTTTATTCTTTGAAGAACTATTACTTTCAGGCGGATACTTTCAAGCTGTTGAGGACGGTTTCTTCATTGATTCAGGAATTTATCCTGAAAGAAACGGTGATGGAATATCAAGAAAAATCAATGGCGGAGTGGCTGCTAACTCAGTATATGAAAGAGACGAAGATTACTTTGCTCCAGTAACGGCACACTTTGGTTATAATAACAAAGCTCAATATGGTCTAAAAGAAGACGAATGCCCAAGTGTATTAATAAATGGTTCCACTTTTGAAGACCGATCTAAAATAGTGTATATTGATGAGTTAGATGAAACAGATAACGTTAATGTCAGAATGAACGAAACTAAAAAATATAGAGAAACAAACCTTATCAAACCTGAAGTTGAATGGTTAGGTGATGGAACTGTTGTTATTGATTTAACGCTACCTACTTCTATTAAATACGCCGAAGCAGCAGCTGTAGAAATTGCTAAGAAAATGAACTTGTCTGAACCTGAAGTAATTCATAGAGAAGTGTTACAAGCTGCGGAAGCAACTCGTATTCAAGTAAAAGGAAAAATCACTTTTGATATTGATTTAGATACTTTAGTCTTGCCAGAAGAACCTGATTTACTAAGTGACCAGGAAATTAGAGATTATGTAGATAAAAACTCTTTAACAATTGTAGCTGGTACTGTTGGTGAAGATGAACATTCAGTAGGTTTAAGAGAAATTATTGATATTAAACATGGTGGAATAGAAAAGTATGGCATAGAGTGTATTTATTTAGGCACCTCTGTACCACTTAGCAAATTAGTAGATGCAGCCATCGAAGCGAATGCTGATGCAATATTGATGTCTACTATTATCTCTCATGATGATATCCATTATAAAAATATGAAAAAAATACATGAATTAGCAGTTGAAAAGGGAGTAAGAGATAAGTTTATTATTATCGCTGGTGGAACCCAAGTGACCCCTGAACTAGCTAAGAAACAAGGTGTTGATGCAGGATTTGGTCGCGGTACTAAAGGACTACACGTTGCATCATTCATCGTAAAGCAAAAGGAATTAATGAATGAAAATTGATGCTCTTGTAGCTGAAATTGGTTCCACTACTACTGTTATTAATGCGTTTGACAAACTGGATTCTGATAATCCGGTTTTTGTCGGTAGTGGATATAGTCCTACAACTGTTTTAGAAGGCGATGTTACAATTGGTCTTAATAAAGCAATTGAAAACTTAAAACAAAACATTAATGTGAAAGAATTAATCGCTTTAGAAACATTTGCTAGTTCTTCTGCGGCTGGTGGTTTAAAGATGAGTGTTCATGGCTTAGTCTATGATATGACCGTTAAGGCTGCTAAAGAAGCTGCTTTAGGTGCTGGAGCTAATATTAAAATGATTACAAGTGGTCTATTGGATAGCTATGCAATAGAAGATATTTTAAATGAAACGTTAAATATCATTATGATCGCTGGTGGAGTAGATTTTGGCGAAAGAGATACTGCTATTGAAAACGCTAAAAAAATAGCTAACTTGAAACTAAATTTACCGGTGATCTATGCTGGAAACATTCAAAACCAAAGTACTGTCAAAAAGATATTTCAAGAAGCTGGACAGTTTGAATATTTGTACATCACAAAGAATGTATATCCTAAAATTGATGTTTTAGAAGTGAATGAAGCAAGAAAAATTATTCAAGATGCTTTTGAAAAACATATCATCTATGCTCCTGGCATGGAAAAAGTAAAATCGATAATAAAAGAAAATATTATTCCAACTCCTGGGGCTGTAATGGAAGCCTCTATCCTACTTCAAAAAGCAATTGGAGATTTAGTAACGATAGATATTGGTGGAGCAACCACCGACATTCATTCTGTAACATCTGGTAAAGAGGAAATTGAGAAAATACTTATCGCTCCAGAACCGTTCGCTAAACGAACAGTTGAGGGAGATTTAGGAGTTTATATTAATAAAGATAATATTATAAACTTAATAACAAAAGATAGAATAATGAAAGATCTCAAACTATCTAATGAGGACTATAATGCTATCCTAAGTAACTATACGCCAATCCCCTTGAATGGGCAAATTCCATTTACAGAAAGACTTACTTTAGAAGCGATGATCCAAGCCATAGAAAGACATTCTGGGAGACTAGTTTATCTATACAATGGCAGTGGAAAAACCGCTTATGCTGAAGGTAAAGATCTTAGTAATGTCAAGTATTTAATCGCAACTGGTGGAGCATTAACAAGACTTCCTAATCGTATTGAAATCATTCACAAAGCATTAGAAAAAGAAAACAGTTTGGTGTTGAAACCAAACAAAAATACGGAAGTATTAATTGATAACGATTATATAATGGCTTCAATAGGTGTCTTAGCTAAAAAACATCCGGAAGCCGCTTTAAAATTAATGAAAAAAAGTTTAGGGATTGGGTGATGATATGTTTCCTAGAATAATTATTGATACAGAAAAACTGCGAAAGAATGCGAAAAAGATGATTACTTTGTCTAAAGCAAATCATATTGAAAACATCACTTTTGTAGTCAAAGCTTTTGCTGGAGATAAAACACTAGTTAAAAGTTTAGAAGGAATAGGATTAACTTGTATAGGAGATTCTAGAATTCAGAATCTTAAAGGATTTGTAGATCTGAGTTTTAAACATAAAATGTTAATAAGAATCCCTATGCTTACTGAAGTAGTTGATGTAATTAGCTATTCCGACATCTCACTAAATTCAGAGTTATCAACGATTAAAGCATTAAGCGCTGAGGCAGTAAAACAAAACAAAATGCATTATATTATGCTGATGTTTGACTTAGGAGATTTAAGAGAAGGCATTTATTATTCTAGTGATTACTTAGATACAATTAAAGAAATATTAACATTACCAAATATTATTTTGCAAGGTATTGGAACCAACCTTACTTGTTATGGAGGTTTAGTACCTAGCAATAAAATATTAAACAGACTAGTAGATATAAAGAATAATATAGAAAGTACACTCAACATAAAAATAAATGTCGTTTCTGGAGGCAATTCTTCTTCTGTTACATTATTTGGAACAGATGAATTACCTAAGGAAATTAATCATCTACGTTTAGGAGAGTCTATTTTATTTGGAAAAGAAACTTCTTATTCAAAAGAAATACCTGGTTTCTATCATAATGTTTTTGAGTTCCAAACTGAGATAATTGAATTAAAAGATAAACCATCTTATCCAGATGGGGAAATTAGTATTAACTCTTTTGGTGAAATACCTGTGATAGAAGACAAGGGAATGATGAAAAGAGCTATCGTAGCTATCGGCAAACAAGATACGATACTGAGTAACTTATTTCCAATTGATCAAGATATAGAGATAATCGGTGGTAGTTCGGACCACTTGATTCTTGATGTGACAAAAGCAAAGTATCAAGTTGGTGACATTATTAGATTCAATATTAATTATCCAGCACTAGTACATCTCATGAATTCTGATTACGTAAAAAAAATATATAAATAAAAAAGTCATCCTCAGATGACTTAGATATTTATTTTTTCACTTCAACAGCTTTTTTTTCAACTTCTACTACTTTCTTATCAACTTCTGCAGCCTTTTTGTCTATTGCTGATTTGTTTCTAATAAACGTAATTGTTCCATCACGTTTTATTTCGAATTCAGGCATGTTTTCAAAGAAATTTAATGGTTTCACATTTGAACCATAGTTTCTTGGATGAAAACCTGGGAATTTCTTAATTAGTAATTGAGCAATTAGACTCCAATAAGCCCAACCGTCATCTTCAACGTTTTCATTAATCATATTTTTTAAATCGATTTTCACTCTGCGCTTTGGCGTGATTGAACTCATTGCTTTGGTTTTAGCTGCTGCTTTAGGTTTCTTTTCAACCTTTTCAGGTTCCGGTTTCTTCTCTTCTTCAGGAGATACCATTTTATCTAAGTAAGCAAATGCTTCGCATGAGTTTACTAAAGAAATAGGAGTTTTACTTTCTCCCATACCGAAAACAAAAATATTGTCTTCTCTTAGTCTTGTTACCAATTTCGTAAAGTCGCTATCAGAAGAAACAATACAAAAACTATTTACTTTATCTTTATATAAGATATCCATAGCGTCAATAATCAATGTAAAGTCCGAAGAGTTTTTCCCTTTAGTATAAGCATATTGTTGGACTGATGTTAAGCCGAACTCATTAATCTTGGCTTTCCAAGGATTAAGTTGAGGAGTTGTCCAATCTCCATAGACTCTTCTAAAAGTAATTGTCCCGTATTTGTTTGCTTCATCAATGATTTTTTCTATATAACTAGGGGAAATATTCTCCGCATCGATTAATAGTGCTATGTATTTATTTTTTATTTCCATAATTCACCTCTATCTAATTATAACAAATTTTCATGAACTTACCAATAAAATATATATTTACAAAACAAAAGGAGAAAAAAATGACTCAAAATTCTTTGCTTAATGCTTGGATTGAAGAAATTCAATCATTATGCACCCCAGATAACATAGTAATCTGGGATGGAAAAAAAACAAGTTATGATGCTTTAGTAAATGATTGCGTTGAAAGTAAAAAAGCAATTAGACTAAACGAAAGACTAAGACCGAACAGTATTCTTTTTAGATCACATCCAAGTGATGTAGCTAGAGTAGAAAAAAGAACTTTTATCTCTACTACTTTAGAAAAAGATGCAGGACCAACAAACAATTGGATTCCACCTAAAAAATTAAAACCAATTATGACCAAGTTACTGAAGAACTGTATGACCGGCAGAACAATGTATGTTATTCCTTTTTCTATGGGACCTACAGGTCATCAATTTTCTAAATTAGGTGTAGAGATTACTGATAGTCCTTATGTTGTTCTTAACATGCATATTATGACACGAACTGGTTTAGATGTTTTGGAGTATATTAATAAAACAGAAGACTTTGTAAAATGTTTACATTCAGTCGGTTATCCTCTTAAAAAAGGACAAGTAGATCCTGCCTGGCCTTGTGCTCCAATGGAAGAAAAATACATTTCTCATTTTCCAGAAGAAAACATGATTTGGTCATATGGTTCAGGTTATGGTGGAAATGCTTTACTTGGTAAAAAATGTTTTGCCTTACGAATTGCTTCTAATCAAGCAAAAAATGAAGGTTGGTTAGCAGAACATATGTTAATTTTAAAATTAACGGATCCAAAAGGTGAAGTAAAATATATCACCGGTGCTTTTCCAAGTGCTTGTGGAAAAACAAATCTAGCTATGATTAATCCTTCCTTACCTGGTTGGATCGCAGAAACTTGTGGGGATGATATCGCTTGGTTGAGAATTAAAAACGATGGTAGATTATATGCAATAAATCCAGAAAGCGGATTCTTTGGAGTAACTTCTGGCACATCACAGAAATCTAATCCTGTAGCTTTAGCTACTGTTAAATCAGATACTATTTTCACGAATGCCGCTTTAACGGATGATCAAGATGTTTGGTGGGAAGATTTAACTGATGAAGTTCCTGATCATTTAATTGACTGGCACGGAAATGATTGGTATAAAGGAAAAACAGATTTTAGACCAGATCATGCTAATGCAAGATTTACATCTCCACTCACAAATTGTCCTATCTTAGCTAAAGAATATGAAGAACCAGTACCTATAAGTGCAATACTATTTGGTGGAAGAAGACCAACAACTATTCCTTTAATCACCCAATCATTTAATTTTCTACACGGAATATTTATCGGTTCTATTATGGGTTCTCAAGTAACAGCAGCGACTTTAGATGAAAAGATAGGTAAGGTTAGAAGAGACCCATTTGCAATGTTACCTTTTATTGGATATAACATTGGAGATTATGTTAATCATTGGGTTGATATGTATAAAAAATCATCTAATGATTTGCTTCCTAAAATATTCTTTGTAAACTGGTTTAGAAAAGATGAAAACAACAAATACATGTGGCCAGGTTTTGGGGAAAATAGTAGGATTCTAAAATGGGTTATTGAAAGAACAAAGAACTACGCTAATCATAAGATTACTCCTATAGGATACGTCCCTGATATCAATCGACTTGATCTAAAGGGTCTCGATATTTCAAGAGACACATTGAATGCATTATTTGAAGTTAATCATGAAGAATGGGTCGACGAAATAAAATCTATTGAAGAATATTATAAAATTTATGAAGATCATTTACCTGCTGTGCTAAAAACTCAATTAGGTTATACAGAAGATAGATTTCATATGTAAAGAAAAAAGTGCAGATTTATTCTGCACTTTCTTTTTCGTTACTAAATATATTTATGCTTTCATTTGTACTATGATTTTTTCTAATTAATCCATTTTTTAGAATATCATTACCTACAGTTATCAGTAAAGATATTGCTGGAATTGCCGTTAAGAAAAATTTGACAACTAAACTTGTAGCTCGATTATTAATAACAGTTAACTGTTCAATAGGAAATTCTATAAAACCTATAAAATAACTAATGCTGGTTGTTTCTCCTGATAAAGCCATAGAATACACGCTAGGTTCTACAAATACAATCATAAGAATAACCAATGTTCCAATAAAAGAATATATCATATCAAACTTATTCTTCGTTGTTAGAATTGGCTGTTTAAACCTACCCGATGGTAACATCGTTAATAAAATTACTGGAAGCATAAAAATAACTCTAACTTCTTCTGTTGAAAACTGTTTTAAAATAAAAAAAACAAATAAACCAAAAGTAAGTTCTAAAGTATTGAGTATACTGATTGATTTCTTCATTATAACCCCCTATTTAGTTCAAGGTAGTGTCAAAAGTTTGTATTTTGACCTACTTTTTTCTTATTTTTATACTCTTCATTTTAATAAAAAAAGAGTA
>JAEIOE010000046.1 GCA_016342455.1 Mycoplasmatota bacterium
CCACCATTCTGCAGGTGTATCTGTATATGTTGCAGTTACAGATGTGCCATCTATAACTACGTCCATTCCTACACCAACCCATTCAGGAACTTCAACAATTTCTCCAACAAAAACTTTAGAGAAATATGCATCTAGAACTTCAAATTCACCAGTTCCCGTTGCACTTCCTGGTCCTCCAAAAATTAATATTTTAGTTAATGCATCTAGTTGTTCATCTGTCCAAGTAGTCAAATCTAAACATAATGTAATTTCCTCATCAACATCAAAAGATGCACCAACAGGAACAACACCAGATGCAGGAATCTCTGCTTGTACTGATGAACTTAATTCTACTTTTAATTTAACTGAACCAGCAGTTACACCTTTAAGCGTTAAGACAACGTAATCAAAATCTGAAAAATCTCCCTTAACTGTTGAAATCATATACGCCCATTCAAATCCAGTCGCTTTTGTATACGTGACTATTGGATTGTCTCCTGATTTATCGATGTCATAAACACCATCGCCACTATCAACAAATCCAGCACTGAAATCAAACGTTTCGCCTGTTCCATCATATTCCTGTTCGTTTTGAGGAATATTATTATCGCCGTTTTCTAAAACGGTTCCATATGCAGTACCTTCATCAAATGAGAAATTAGTAATTGTATAATTACCTGTATCACTCACTTTACCAGGTCCAGCAAAGATAAACACTCCTGTAACACCACCTAAGAAATCATCGAAATCACGAAGATTTAATTGATATGTTACTGCACCAGCTGTCAATTGAATTGATACTTCAAAAGCTTCTGTAGCCCCTTGTATTTTTACAAGCATAGTTCCAGAACCGCTTATTGTAAGTACTAATTTATTATAAGCTGATAAATCTTGATCAATTGTATATACCATATTAGCCCATGAAAAACTATTTTTATCATAAGCCACACTCAACTCTGTATCACTTTGAGTAATTGTATATACAGCATCGCCAGAATCAACCCAACCATTTAATATATTCAATGTTTGTGATTGAATAGCTGTTGTTGTTTCTGTCGTTGTAGCAGCTTCTGTCGTTGTAGCTGCTTCAGTTGTTGTAACTTCTTCTGTTGTACCCTCGGTCGTTACAGCTGTTGTAGTCGCTGTTGTTGCTTCTGTTGTAGTAACTTCATTACAAGCTGCTAAAACAAAAGTAAAACTTAAAATCAATAAAAATGTTAAAACTTTTCTTAATTTCATCTTAATGTAACCTCCTTATATTTAAATACTATATTTTCAATATTTTTTAACCAAATTTTTTATATTAATTTTGGTCTAAAATAGTGAATCCTAATTCTTCATAGCCCTTTAGAATAATTTCACTTCTCATAAAATAATCCCAAATTAATCCTGAACGATAGTTTTCAATCATTAATAATGTAATACCTTTGTCAATTCCAATAACATCGGTATCAAACCAGCCATTTATTGGGATTGTTCTAATGGGTCTAATTATTGAATCCCCAGCTGTTTCAGTTACTCCTAAATTGAAAGCATCTAGAAGCCCATATTTACTTTGTAAAGAATCTAATGAATTGTAGTATGCCATAGCCGGCAAAACTAGTTCTGGTACAAACACGATTGAGCCAATAGCGCCACCTGGTGCCAATGTTCCATCTAATTGAATCGTACCAATAGCAGGTAAGTTCCCATATGGTTTGTATCCATCTGGTCCATCACAAGCTGTATTTCCCCAGGCAGTTTCACTATATGTTTTATAGTTTTGTGATTGGAATATTGCAAAATCATATGCAGCGATTGAAGCTTGTATTGAATTTTCAAACCAATCAACGTCATCGCTATCTAAAGCATTTCTAAAATCGAAGAAAGCGTGTGAATATTGGTAGGTAAACAATGTTCCCGGATAGGAAACATAGAAATAATCACTTGTACCATATTGTTTTCTTTCAGATCTGATTTTCATCATATTATATGCTTCAATTCCTACTGAATAATCATCGGAAGCTGCAGCTAGGAAATATAGCATTAATTGTTCAGCATAACCATCCCAACCTCCAAAATGACCTTGTTCAGGAGAATATCCCATATAGAACATCTTAGCTGTAGAATTATAATACCAATCCCATTCTACTGCTTGATATATTTCATAAGCTAATGTTTTAACTTCGCCACCAAAATATTCAGCTGATACTATAGCTCCACAAATCATGATAGCTGTGTCAATTATAGATATTTCTGTTGTTCCGGCACGACTAGTATCATCCATAGAAATAAAATGATAGAAAAATCCATGAATATCATCCATACTCTGAATAGTCCTTAAAGTACCTAATGCTCGGTTATAGCCTTCATTAAATGAAATCCAGTTATTCTCCACACCTGCAGGTAATCCAGCAAGAGCATATCCTACTGAAGCTATTGAAGCTGCGTAATACTCTTTTGTCACAGTGTTGTATCTATCAGCTATCATTCCAAAACCATCAGATGTTGGATCACCATTAACTACTTCCCAGAAGAACTTAAATGATAATTTTTCTTCTTCTAATACATAGTCAGGCACATCAATTGGTGAATACACATATGCATACTCAGTTGTTAATGTAGTTGTTGCTGTTTCTGTTGTTGCTGTTTCTGTTGTTGTAGACATCACTTCTGAAGTAGTTTCTGTTGTAATAACAGTACTACTTGTAGTTTCTCCACATGAAATAAATCCAAAAAGAATTAGCAACAACACTAGTATAATTATTTGTTTTTTTATCATATTTTACTTCTATTCTCCTGTAATTCCGGTTCTGTCAACACCTTCAACGAACCATTTTTGCATGATTATATAGACAATCAATACTGGTAAGATAATTAAGATAGTTGCACTATACTTAATAGCTTCGTTTACAGCCTGCTGAGTCAAACCATCTGCTAAACTAAATTGTGATGCAAAATTTAAAAGCTTCAATTGTAAAGTATATAAATCACTACCTATAAATAATGATGATATGTAAGTTTCATTCCAATACCAGACAAATGAGAACAAAAACGCTGTTATATAGGCTGGAGCCGCAAGCGGAACCCCTATTCTAAAGAAAATCTGATAATTATTAGCTCCATCAATCTCAGCTGATTCATCTAAAGCTTTTGGCTGCATTCTAAAAAATTGATAGAATATCAGAATGAATATAGCTGACGATAGGCCTTGTCCAAACGTTGCTGGGAATATAATCGCCCAAGCTGATTCTAAAATCCCTAGTTTATCAAACAAAACAAATCTTGGAATCATATAAACTTGTTGAGGTACTAAGTAAGTCATTAAAATAAGTCCAAATATAATTGCTTTTCCTCTTATTTTAAACTTAGCTAACGCATAACCGGTCAAACTTGTTGTTATTGTCTGTAAGATAGCCGGAATTAAAGTAACAGTTAAGCTAAACAATAGGGTTTTTCCATAACTTAATACAATCCAACTAGTACGGTAGTTTTCTAAATATATCTTTGTTGGTATCCATTGAACGGTAGGATTTACTAAATCCTCTAAATCCTTAATTGAATATGCAAACATTTTAATCATTGGATATATATAAACAAATCCAATTATCAACAATAATGCGTAGATTGCTGTTCTTCCTAATAGTCCCTCATTAATATTTTTACCTAAAAGTATGTGTTTAATCTTTTGTTTAGATATTTTTTTCATTATCTTCTACCTCTCTCTCTATTAAACAACTTAAAGATTAAGAAGAAGATTCCTAATATTATAACTAAAACAATAAAGTATAACCACGCTATAGCAGATGAGAATCCAAATCCGGTTTCTAAAGCAAACATATTGTTTTTAATATGCAAAATTGCTGCGTTTTCAGAAAATGTTGCTAAATTAATAATTGTAAATACAACTGATACTAGTACCATTGATTTTAAAGCTGGTATAGTAATCTTCCAAAAAGATTCCCATGGACCCGCTCCATCAATCATCGCTGCTTCATAAGTATACTTGTCGATTTTTTGTAAAGCTGCGATAAATAGTAATATTTGCACTCCAGAGAACCACAATATTACAATTAACTCTGAAAAAATATTTGATATTGGTCTAGCTAAAGTCTCAGTAAAGGTGGAGTTAATGAAACTTAAGATTCCCATTTCCTCAATAATTGGAATTGTAGCTACCCCTTGATAAATCAATTGATTGATTACTGGGCCAGATGCAATAATTACTGGGAGGAAATATATTGCTCTAAAAAATCCTCTACCTTTTATTTTTTGATTTAACATTACTGCAATAATAATAGCGAATACGGTAATGATTGGAACTTTAAATATTATTTCAATTGCGAAATCACTTACTGATTTCAAAAAGTTAAATCCCTCTGGCGATGAAAATACTTGTTTGTAATTTTCGAACCAAACAAAACTAACTTTTATTCCTTCACCATCAAGTATAACTTCTGACATCGAATAATATAAAGATGTAAATAAAGGAATCATTGTAAATACTAAAAATCCGATTACCCAAATTGATAAGAATGACCAAGCAACTAATGTTTCTCTTTTCTTGCGTTTCATTGGTTTAACAGCCATATTATTCCACCACCTTATAAGAAAGTGGTTCAATTATAAATCCAGGATAGGTAATCTGGTCATTTGTATAATTTACATAAATGTCCACACCATTACTATAAGAAATTTTATAAACCCCAATATCTTCGTAACTTCTAGATATTACCTTTGCATTTATAATACTATTAAGCGCTTTATAAATAAATTCATAATCATTTTTAATTTTAGTTTTCCAAGTATTATATGAAGAAGAGTAAATCTGCCTAAGTTCTGTATTTTGTAAAGCATACGCTGTTTCATTAGTTAAAATATATGATGGGTAAACGCCATAATCAACCATTTTAAGCAATTCGACCTTTGATGAAGAACTAAAGTTTTGGTATGGTGAATAAGTATCTAATAACCCACTAAGCACATAAGAACTAAATGGAACTGTATCGGTATATATCCGATATCTCGATGATGTCATAGGCATCATTAAGTAAGAATCTGAATAACGTAATAAGTAAAGATTATTTTGGTACATTAATATATTTTGATTGATATCCGCTAGCTTAGTTTGATATATATCAATTGCTTCGCTTCTATCAATAGGATTATCCTTATCATTGTAATCGGAATACAAAGTATTACCTAAACTACCAATAGCGAAGTTCTCCATATTTCCTTCGATTAATTTGTTAATTGAATCTCCAAGCACCTCTACTACCCTTTCAGGTGTTATATAATATTGATCCTTAGTAAACCCAGTTTCTTGATATAGATTTTGATTTATTCTCCTTGCTATATCTTTATATAGATTAAATGAAGCGTCTTCGTAAACCATCATCGGATCAAAATAGAAATATAAATCAATATTATTATTTTCAGTAAAATTTATTAAACTATTTAATTCAGATTTAGTTCCAAGTCGGTTTGAAACAGACCCAGCCCATAATCCAGAACTCGTAAACCCATCACTAGTGAAACCTTTATATACTACTTTTGATTTAATTGATTGATTATTTAATTCTTCTAAAATAACTTGTAATTCTGATAAAGTAGTCATTTCTAAATATTCGTCAAAAATAAAACCTTTTTTAGTTTCTGAACCAATAACATCTAAGAAAATAGATACAAAACTTGAATCATCAACATTGTCAACTACTAAATTATTGTCTACTAAATAATCTTGATAATTATTTGCCATACCAACATAATTAGCATCCATTCCATCTAAGAACATATATTTTAGTACTACATTACATGAATTAGTGTTTTCCTGAATAACCAATCTACCTGATCCTGATTCTGCTTCTGATTCAGATAAAGGTGTTTGATATAAACTGCGATATACAAACTCATTATATGTATAATAATATTTTAAGTTTCGCTTCGCTGGAAACACATTTAAACTAGCAAATTCAGCTCCATCTTCAACTATTGATATAAACCCATGTTGATTGATGCCTAAAACCATCCCTGAAACAGGGAAAGCTAAAACAGGTTCTCTATCTAAAGTGTTTTGAATACTGTTATCTTGACCAAAATAGCGGAACTCATAAATATCTTTGTTAACATCTATTTCTTGATATCTTATTAACGCTCCGGATCCATCAGGAACAAAAATATAACCAGGAATAGAGTTTCCATAAACTGCACCTAAGAAAGGATAAGTTTTAAGACTTCTTAACTTATAAGTATCTCCTTCTTGAATTGAATCATTAGGCACTTCTACTACCAAGTAATCATCATCTAGATAAACTCTTAATGTAAGAGATATATCAGATTCTCCAAATGTCAAATTAGCTTCAAATCCTTCATCTATTAATTCATAACTCGCAACTGATTCAGGATTATTGAGGAAACTTTCTTCAACAGTCGTATAAATACCTGTTTTTTTATTATAAGAATAATATTTAATAGTCACACAAGAATTAACAATACCTTCCCAGGTAGTATTAAAATTACTTAAATTATCATCTAGAGTAGAAATACTAGAACCATAGATAAACCCATCAACCTTATTTAAAACCCTTATGGCGAAAGATTCTTCTTCCATATATAGGATATATGAATCACTTTCACCAACTTGTAGGTAAGTTGCTGGAACATCTAAAAAGTTATTTACCACAGATAAGTCATCAATCTGGGTAAATTGATTACTTGAAAGATAAGTTTCGTCTAGTAAGTTATCTTGTACCGGTAGTATATCTACATCGTAGGTACTACCAACACTTCCAAAGACTGTGAATGATAACAGTCCAAAAATACTAGCAACAAGAACTATCATTAATCTTTTTATATTTTTACTTGAATACACGGAAGAACACCTCCTTAACCCAAGAAACTAGGAAATCAATTAATTGAGAACCAAATACGTATACAATAAAACAAATCAGTACGATTAAGAACATTGTAAAAATAGTCAAAAGAATATTTTTGAATGTTTCTTTAATCTCATAATTATGAACTTCTCTAATCCCAATAAATATTAATACTGCGGTATAAGCAATAATGAAGAAAGATAATAATTGTAAAAGAATTACCTCATTCAATGTTAAGAAATTACTTAAAATTATATAGAATGGTAAAAATACTATAATTGGTGATAAAGCATAGATAACAACTATAAAGACTTGTTTAATAAAACCTTCACCGTCATATAAAGTAGAAATCAAATAGTTTGAGAAAATAAATAGTAATACAACTCCAAAGAATTTACTTGTCTCAAGACCTAAATTAATATTTTCAACGTTAGTATTAAAGATAAATCCTGTGTATTTGAGCAACAACAAATACTCAACGAATAAAACCAACAACAGGATAAAAGCAGTTAATACATTAGAGCGTTTCTCGCGTTTAATCTCATAGACAGCATCAATAGGGTGTTTTAAAATATAGAATATAAGTGAAAAACGTCTTATTGATTTCTTTTTCTTAAATTTTGAAATACTACTATTTACACCGCTAAATACCGGTGTTCTTTTATTTACCTGTTTAACAAGTACTGAAATAAATAAAATAGATAACATCAAAATGAATATCAAACTTAAATTGTCTTTTAACCAAAGATCTCTGATCTTCCAAAAAGTTAAAGAATATCCATCGACATTGTTTGCCATATAATATTCATCTAATGAATCTTGATATTGACTTTCTTGATAATATGATTTACCCAAAGCACTATGTGCTAAAGCAAAATTATCATTTTGTTTAAGGATTGCTTCAAAAAGAACTTTTGATTCTTCATAATTACCTTCATTATAAAGATCAATTGCACTATGGACTAAGTTAGTAAAGCTTGATGGTTGATAAGTTATAACCTCTGAGTTACCCATATCTAAAACAAAGATGTTTTGGTAATCATCAACTTGAATACTTGAAGGGTTTTGAATCAACCCTAAAATATTAGAATTACTTGACATTACATCAAAAGCAAACAATAAGTTTCCGTTCGGATCATATTCTGCGATAAATCCATCATCATAGATTGCATAGAGATATCCATTGTTATCAACTGATATATCTACTACACTTTGTTCTTCATTATAGTTAACTGTTGTTAAAATATTATTTCCATTAACATCCAGTTTCTTTAAAGCATTTATTGTGTTAGGTGTTGATGTATAAACTAGTGATTTATTATTAATTGAAATATTTGTTGGTGAAGGTGGAGTGTTTTTTGCGAACTCACCTTTAACAACGAACAAGTCTGCAACTTTTTCTAAGAATGTTTTATCAGAAAGATTAACACCAAAATATCCAAGGAATGATCCATCATAATTAAGTTGGATTACTCCACTAGTAGATCCATCACCAATAACATAGATGTTTTCTCCGCTACCAACCACTACTTTTATTGGCGTATAAGGTGAGTTTTCACCAAACAAAGGTTCGCCTGGTCTGCCAAAGGTTCTAATTAATGTTCCAGTTAAATCATATTTAAATACTAATTGCATTCCTTTATCAGCTACATAAACAAAATCAGTATCTGAAACAAAAACCCCGGTTGGTTTATCTAAATCATCTAAACCAATCTCTCTAATTAAATTGCCTGAGTAATCTAAAACAGCGATACGATGATTTCCAGTATCAGCTACATAAACTAAATCATCTTTAATATATAAGTCTTCAGGATTAAAAAGTTCAACATTACGATTTAATACTCCAACTGGCGTGTAGGCAGTTTGAGTGAACGTAAGGTTGCCTTCATAGTCAACTGTATAAGTATCATAAGGATACTCGTTTTCTAAAAAACTAGTTTCTGCATTTAATTGAATCATTGGAATGGAGATAAATGCAATTAGGCTTAAAATAGCGACTATCATTGTTTTCTTCATCTAACCACCTACTTAATTCCCGAATGAGCCATGGTATCCATAACCTTAGACTGCATTACCATAAAGATTATTAGATTAGGCAAAAACATTATAAGTGAAGCGGCTGCGGCCATCCCTTGCCCAGCAACTCCATTTGTGTTCGTAGTTAAACTATTCATATAAAACGCAAAGGTTTTTAATGAATCATTATTTATATAGGTAATTGATGTATCAGCTGAATTCCATACTGATTGGAAAGATAATATTACAATAGTTGCGATTGCTGGTTTAATCAATGGCAAAATAATCTTAGTATAGATTTGCCACTCATTCGCTCCATCAATCCTCGAAGCATCTAATAATTCATTTGGAATCTGATCAATAAATTGTTTAACCAAAAATAATCCTACAGGAATAGCTAAATATGGTAATACATGAATGGCGAAACTATCTATCAGCCCTAATTTTTCAATAATTAAATATCTTGGAATCATTACTGCTACCCCAACAAACATCAGCGCTAATGTATTAATTTCATTCATTAGCTTTTTACCTCTAAAATTCAATTTTGACAAAGCATAGCCTGCTAAAGTACTAAAGATTACTGAAGTGACAATTACTAATACAGTAACTATAATTGAATTAAACAAATACCTACTCATAGGTATTCCTGATGTACCTGTAACTGAAAATAATCTTACAAAGTTTTGCAAGGTAAATTTCTCTACTAAGAACCTTGGTGGATAATAGAACATTTCTTCTAAAGGTTTAAAGGCATAGTTAAAGATATATACTAAAGGCAATAGCATAAATAAGGCTACTGGAGTAATAATTAAAATATATTTAAGTTGGCTTCGATGAAATCTTGTCGGATTTATTTTAGTTCCTAAGAACTTTGTTTTACGCATTATTCTTTGTTTCCAAATACTTTAAAAGCAATTCTGCTCAACAAATAGATACCTATTAGCAGTAATACTGACAGAGCCGCAGCATAACCCATTTCAAATTTATTAAAGCCATAATATTCGATATGGTTGACGATTAACTGACCCGCATATTGCGGTGTTGGATTGGAACCCGACAAAGCCACCCCAATACCCGCACTAGCGAATGTTCCTACAATTGCCATTACAGCACCAAATAACATTTGTGGTTTAATTGAAGGAATAGTAATATATATAACTTCTTGAAACTTATTCTTAATACCATCGATGTAGCCTGCTTCATACATTTCTATATCAACATTTAGTATCCCAGCAAGGATTGCTAGGAATCCTACACCCATGGATGACCACAGAGTAACTATTATCATAATCAGCAATAAGAACTCCTGTGATTGCAAATAGATTATTGGTTCTACTATTAAACCTAGTTTCATCAATAATGTATTTAAGTACCCCGAATTGTCTCCAGCAAAAATAACCTTCCATAATACAGCCATGGTAATACCACTAGTCAGTGATGGAGAATAGATTATTAAAGCATAAATCGTTCTTAGTTTTGGTGTTAGCTGTGCTAAAATCCAAGCTAATAAGAATGACAATATATATCCACCAGGACCAACTATAATTGCGTACTTAATTGTATTAGGTAATACCTTTTGCATGAAGACTTCGTCATTAGTTAAAATGTTTATGTAGTTTTCAAAACCAATCCAAAATGGAGCCCTTACTGTATCAAAATAAGTTAAAGATAAAATAATAGCGATAACTACTGGAATGATAATGAAGATTGAAAACATTAAAGCATAAGGGAATATAAACATGTATGCAGTACGTTGTTGTTTTAGCATTTTTCTTGATTTTTTAGGTTTTTTTAAGATTAAAGGCTTAATCATCAAAATCACCCGACTTCCATTTCCTGATTACAGAAACAGTAGCTAGATTATAAGGTTTTAAAATATTTTCATATTTATCCATATAACTAAATTCTGACATTTTTTTATGAATCTCTTTATCCATTCTAATAATGCTATCATTTAGTAATACTCTTAAATTCTCTCTATCTATAACAACATTGTTCCAGATATTTGATATCTCAAGTTCGACTTGATATGATCCAGGAACCTTAGGTATTTCACGTAAGTATGACCATTGTTCTAAGATAATATTTAAATCATCTTCATTTATGCTCAAAGATTCGAAAGCTCCAATATT
Organism: Mycoplasmatota bacterium; assembly: GCA_016342455.1. Taxonomy (GTDB): domain Bacteria; phylum Bacillota_I; class Bacilli_A; order Izemoplasmatales; family Hujiaoplasmataceae; genus 4572-104. The sequence continues at coordinate 10,985 of JAEIOE010000046.1, forward strand.
GGCGCTATTCCATAAGCACTCTTTTCCTAATGTAGATAATAACATATTAGTAAATGTAGATTGAGTTTCAGTTGAAGACCACCATTTTAAGAACTCCCAAGATTCACCTCCTTTATCAGTATTAGCGAAAATCATATTAGCAGTTTGAGCACCAGGAGCAGATCTATCAATTGTAGTTCCGTTGTCAACTCCAGGTAAAAGTGCTATCTTCCATAACCCTTGAATATCAGGTGCGGCATTTAACAATAAGCTATACATTCCAAAATCAGCTACACCTATGGGTGATAGCCCTAAACGGAAATCATTGTAAAAAGACGATACTTGGGTATCTAAAGAATATATCGTATATAGTTCAGTCATCATTTGTAAAGCATCAACTGATTCTTTATTATCTAAATCAACAAAGAAACCATTCTCTTGATATACTCTTGACCCATATTGGAATAAAAACGGCAAAGTGGAATCAAATGATTTTAAGGAAGCTGAACTAGATAATGGTAAATAGAAATTGAAACCATATCTTCTTAAGACTGGCATAATATCAGTTACATCTTCCCATGTGTTAGGAATATTAATATCCAAGCTTTCTAAGATATCACTACGATAATATAAAACATAGAAGTTTTCTGTATCAGGTAATCCATATAATCCTTCATCATAGATTAAAGGAATCAAGGATTGTTCGTGATAATAATTTAGGACGTCAATAAATTCTGGGTCACTGCTAAATGTAGTTAAATCTAAAATAGCACCCCTTAGTCCTAAATCATAAGGCATCCAAGATGATACTCCTAAAGCAACATCTGGATTTGTTCCGGCTGAGTTTGCTAAAATCAATTTGCTCTCAGCAGCCATTACAGATACTGATACATTTATACCTGAAGTTTCTGTAAATGTATCGTCTACCATTTTTTGGATTAGATCTGTATATTGTTTTGAACGATTAACCCAAACAACGAGTTCATCTTTTTCTGGCTTAACATTATATCTTTCATCAAAAAATGAGATAAAGAATCTTTTAATCCCAACCCAGGCTCTAACAAAGAAGTTAGCATTAGCCTCTTCAATTTCAACATTAGTATGAATATAGAATTTATCCATATCTAATGGACTGCTTAAAAGCATCGAAATTGTATTCCCTAAAGTTGAAGCTATCGATTGAGTTGAAGTTGATAATAACCTCATATTTTTTGGTATTTCATTTGGTTCTTCAGCTAAAAACCTAAGATTTCTGATTGCTATTTTTAATGAAGAAGCTGTTTCAGAAAGACTAGATTTTTCAGTCAAACTATTTAAGTAATCAAATATAATTTCTAATTTATCAGCCGCACCAATCAGATCGCTGGCTACTGTTGGAATGTATTCAGTTATCTCCCAATCTCTAAATTCATCAACTTGATTACCTGTTAATTTCTTTATCTCTAAAGACAAATCATTAACATAATCTAAAATCTCATTTATTTCATAATATGGCTCCATATACATGCTTAAATCTACTGATAGAGAAATCTTATTTATACCTTCGTCAAGATAGAATAAATAAGGATCATCACCAGATAAGGTTGCATTTTGCCATTTTGTATTGTAATAGAAACTTAACGAAGTTGCTTCCTCAAAAGGCACTTCTCCATTAATTCTTAAGGTGCGGTAAACATTACTGTTAGTAACTGTTGATTGTAATACTTTAAAGGTTAAATGGTAATAGCCTGCATTCTCGACATCTACTAAATAGCCAACCGATTCTCGTTCAGAATTGAAAGTTGACCCAGCAAGAGTATTCAATTTAAGATATCTTACCGAGAATGGTGTAATACCAACATTCCTTGAAATTCCAGCTTGAATGCTTGAAGCATTCTTAATACTTGGCGTTTCAGCTTCAACTATATTTAGAACTTCTTCATTATAAAGTGAAGCACCTTCGGAATATTCTTTATATGTAGGCAATACTTCTCTACCTGAAACTGTAATATCACCTAGTAACATATCCCCTTTGGTTTTAAATAGTGTAATAGTATTAATACCTGCATCTAGTTTAAATAATAAAGAACTTGCAAATAAACCCATCGGATCATAGAAACTTTGATTAATCCAAGAATAATCTTGGGTTTGTAATCCGAAGAAATCATTTCCATATCTATCTAAACTGAATTCTTCTTGCTGAACCCACAGTTTATATAGAATCACTTGAGAAGCTTCGCAATATTGTAGCTCTCCGTTAACCAGTACAGATAATTCCATATCTAAATAATCAGTAGATAAAGAATAAAAATCTAGTGCTATCTGATATAGCCCTTCACTTGGAGCGTCAACAGAAATCTCTACTAAATCATCATTAATCCATTCATATACCTGGTGATCATAACCAAAGCTGTCAGCTATTTCTAATATATTTTCATCTGAAAAAGTTGATGGTGTAATTATTTGACTAAAATTTTTGTTGTCCGAAAATCCTTCATTTTCCCATGAAGTGAGTATCTCACGATAATTTCCAAACGAAATTACTGATGCATCATTATTATATGTCGAAACATCCGCATAAACTGTATGCGTAGATAATGATACAACTAAAATTAATAAAAACGATATTATAATCAAAAACTTTTTTATCATCAACTATTTCCTCTAATCATTATCAAATATTAATCTTCTTCGCTAACTCCTAGTTTTTCTAAAACAGCTTCCATGGCTAATCTAAGAGCTTCATTTGATATATCGTTCCATTGGGTTTTAACATCAGCGTAATTTACTTGACCACTTCTTACTAAGTCAAATAATTCTCCAACTGTTGTTTCGGCGTCATAGTCTTCATTCCATCTAGCTTTGATGTAACCAGGTAAATATTTATTAGGTTCAATAATATAACTACCATGTGAAACAACTTTTCTTAATTCAGTAAACGTTGTATAGATTCCAAAGAAAGCACTTAGTAATTCTTCATCAGGTTGTAATGGAGTCATATTTAAAGCTTCTATTCCTTCTACTGTAGTTGAAAGATTAATTCTTTCCAAATAACCTTCTTTACCAAATGACATCCACTTAGCTAATAAGTATGCTTCATTTAAATGTTGTGTAGTACTTGATATACACATTAAATCAAGTATTACAGGAATTTGGTGAGCTGCATCAGTTCCTGGTGTACCTATAAAATCAATTTCGAAATCATAGTTTAACATTGATCCAATAATTGGTGTATATTCAAAGTATGCAGCTAGTTGACTTGATTCCCAAGCATTAGTAGTACCAAAAGCAGCTAATTGTTCTTCAGGAGTCATAGCATCATATATTAGAGTCTTGTCTTGCATTAGAGTTTGATATAAATTAAGAGTAGTTTCAAATTCTGGACTATCTAGATTAAGGTTTTCACCATCAAATGTGTACCACCCCAAATCAGAGTTTAATTGAGCTGGATACCATTCTAACAATCTATCGATTCCAACGATACCAGCGATTCCTGTACCATTAGTTACTGTTTGATTAGCAACGTCTGATACTTTATCCATAAATTCAGCGAAAGTATCTTCAAATACTGGTGCATCACCGTTATTGTCTTCAAAGATTGTTTTATTTATGTAATATCCGAAGTAATAAACTGCATATGGTAATGCCATTAGTTTCCCACCATAATTAGCAGCTTCTCTTAAGTCTTCAGGAATATTCATGAATTCAGGGTCATTATGCGCTATATCATATACGTTTTTTGCCCAGTTATTCATAATTGTAGTTTCGGTTGAGTCTGTAAAATACACATCAGGAAGTGTTCCTTGCGCAGCTCTAGCACCTAAGAACTCATTCCAGTTTTGGTCTATTTCTGAGGTTCCGGAAGGGTCAGCAACTTTAGGTCGTTCAATGATTTCAACTGTAATCCATGAATATTTTTCCATAAATGAGTCAATCATTAATCTTTCTAGATTTACTGATTCAGTTGTGCCTAAATTCCAAGCAGCATACGTAATAGTCACTGGATCAGGTTCTTCCGTAGTTACAGTTGCTGTTGTTGTACCTGCAGTTGTTCCTCCATCTGATGTTGTAGTTCCATCAGTTGTAGCAGCGTTTGTTGTTGTGGTTTCTCCACCACAACCAACAAATGCAATTCCTATTAAAGCAATGAATATAAAGCTTAATATTTTTTTCATTTTAAATTCCCCTTTGTTATTATATTGTGACTATAACTAAATGATCTTTATTGTCTTGAAAATCTGGAATAGTATTGGATTTGTTTAAATTCCCATCAACTATAATCCCTTTTATTTTTCCTCTTTTAATTTGGATATCATAATTTGCGTTCCTAAATTTACGGAAGTATCTTGCTTCATTCCAAGCCGTAGGTAAACTAGGTGCGATTGATAATCCTTTAAATGTTGCTTTAACACCGATAATATCTTGTACTGCTACCCTATGAAGCCATTGAGCAGAACCTGTGTACCAGCTCCAACCACCTCTACCATACATTGGTGAAATTGGTCCATCTGAGTTCCCACATGTTACATATGGTTCTGCTAAATATAGATCAGGATCTTTTGTTCGATTTGGAGGGCAGATACCTGCATATGCTTTATAAGCTAAATCAGGATATCCAGCTTTAGCAAAAGCTGTAACTGCCCAAGTAGCTGCGTGTGTATAAACTCCACCGTTTTCTCTAAGACCAGGCGCATATCTTGTTACATACCCAACATCAGTTCTTGGTTTAGTAAATGCAGGATAGTTTAGTAATGTACCATGTTCTTTCAATAAATAATCATTAATAGACTCAATTACCTGCTTTATTCTATCCTTAGGAATGATATCAGAAATAATCGCCCATGAATTAGGCATTAAGAATATTTTTCCTTCTTCATTCTCAATTGAACCTATTCTTAAACCATCATCGGTAATAGCTTGCATATACCAAGCTCCATCCCAACCATAACTATTAAAAGTCGTTTTGATCTTCTCACTATTGTCTTCACAAACTTTTACAAAGTCTAAATCTTCTTGTTTTTTTGAAAGATCTTTAAATTGTTTCAGTACCATATATAAGAAAGATGACATCCAAAATGATTCGCCTTTCATTTTAAAACCAACAGCGCTTAAGCCATCATTCCAATCATGACTTCCCATCAAAGGAACTCCTCTTTCAGAAAATCGAGATAAAACTTTATTAATAGCTCTTTTACAATGTTCATATATTGTTGCTTTAGAGCCATCTACAAATGGAACTACTTCTTCTAAAATACTATAATCTAAAGTTTCCTCTAAATAGTAGTAAAGAACAAAAGGCATCCATAATAAATCATCAGAACAATTTCCCCGTGGTCCCCACCCTTGATAGGTTACGAACCAATGATACACATCACCTGCTTGAAATTGTTTAGATGCATGTAATAGTATTTGTTTTTTAGTTAATTCAGGTTTGCTTTCTAAGAATATGAGTGAATCTTGTAATTGATCTCTAAAACCATACCCGCCACTAGTTTGGTAATAAGCAGTTTTAGCCCACAATCTACAACTGATAGCTTGATATTTGGCAAAAGTATTTGTCATAATATCAAACGCATCATCTGGTGATTCAACATAATCCCCTGATAATAGTTCATCCCAGAATATTTTTACTTGTTCAAACGCTTGTTTAGCGCCTATTGTATTTGTATATTTTTTAATTAATTCATCAGGATTTTCATACTCTTGTTCAATCCCCGGAATCTCATTCTTGCCAAGTTGAGTAACTCCGATTGTATATACAATTGTTTTTGACTCATTTGGTTTAAGCACAAATTCAGTTTGAAGTGATCCTGTTGGATCCCCAAAACGTCCAGAACTATTTGATAACTCTGCTTCATTTAAGGCAGATGGATTTCTTTCGCTATTATACATTCCAATAAACTTTTCTTTATCGGTATTATAAGATTTTACTGGCTCGCTTATCGCATGAAATCCAACAAAATCCCAGTCGGCGTTGTTTTGCAAACCATTTTTATCACCAAATCCCCAGTTATACTTTCTTAATTTAATTGCTTTTAAATCTTCATGATATGTCGTTTCCATAAATAATTTATGAAATTCACGATGTTCATCAGGATGAATACCTGCTTCCCATTCAAAATAAGAAGTTAAATCTAGTTTCTTGGTTTCTTTACTTTGATTAGTAACCTCTATTTCTATAATTTCTAAAGGTTTATCAGGAACAACAAAAATCTTCATTTCTGATAACACATCATTTACTTTATATTTAAAGACTGAATATCCGATTCCATGACTAACTTCAAACTCTTGATATTTCACTTGCATTGGCTGGTAAGTTATTGACCAGATGTCTTTAGAATTTAAATCTCTTAAGTAGAAATACTTACCATAATTATCCTTAATTAAATCTTGGTATAATCTAGTTAATCGATTTTGTCCAGCATTGCCCCGCCAAGAACATCCTCCGCCCGTCTGTGAAACCATTAAAGAGTAGTCACTATTTGAAATAACATTAATCCAAGGTTTTGGGGTTCTAGGATCTGTTATTATGTATTCTTTTTTATCTTCTGAGAAGCATCCATATTTGTTTTTTAACACAACTTATCCTCCTATCGAAACGTTTCGATAAACTATATACATAGATTATATCATATGTTTTTTTGATATGCAAGCGGTTTCAAATTAATCAATTAAAATTATCTCCTGAGTTTGACAGTTGTGAGCTTGAAAACCCGATGACTTTGGCTTATTCAAGCCATAATCATCGGGTTATAATT
>JAEIOE010000047.1 GCA_016342455.1 Mycoplasmatota bacterium
ATAATTATAACCCGATGATTATGGCTTGAATAAGCCAAAGTCATCGGGTTTTCAAGCTCACAACTGTCAAACTCAGGTTATAATAAAAGCAATCAAGCAGAGGAAAATAAATAGATTTTATTACTATTTATTTTGCCCCTCTCACACCACCGTACATACGGAACCGTATACGGCGGTTCAATTATACATTCCAATTCAAATACTTTTAAGATAATAGGCATAAGGATTTATTAATCCTGGCCTATTTTCTTTTGGGTTAGGCATTTCTAACACTTTTGGTGAAAGAATAAAGTTACACACATTAAGTGAAGCCCTTTTATATGGACCATATCCACTATGTGCCACTTTGTACATACTCTCTTCATTAAATCCATTCTTAAATAAGATATTTAACCTTGTCAGGTTTCTTATTATAGTGGGTGCTTTCTTCCATTGCTTGAGTATAATGACCCTCACCTTATGTCGCATCCACGCACCGAACTCTTTGATGAATAGTTTCATACTACCTATTTTAAAATAGTTAATCCAACCTCTTATTACTTGATTGAGTTTAGTAAATGTAACTGCCGGTGGAAGAGCTGCTGCCCTTCTTCTACACAAGATTTTACTCACATTTCTTTTAAGTTTCTTCTTGCTATCGCTATGGGGGATTGGTTTCCACTCTCCTGTATTCTTCCAAAATGTAAAACCTAAAAACTTACTTTTCGTAGGTCTCGTTATTCTTGTTTTCGTTGCGTTTACTTTTAAAAATAGTTTTCTTTCAAGCCAAGAAACGACCGATTTAATTACTCTATCGGCTGCTTTTTCACTACGTACAAACAAGTTAACATCATCCGCATAACGGACAAATAGGCGACCTCTTTTTTCCATTTCTTTATCAAATTGGTCTAAAATAATGTTGGAAAGGATTGGACTGATAGGTCCACCTTGCGGTGTTCCTATCTTAGTTTTTGTAAATATTCCATTTTCCATAACTCCTGCTTTTAGATACTTCCTAATCAAGTTTAAAGTTGTTGAGTCATTCACTTCTAACCTTAGTACTTGTATCAGTTTATCGTGATTTACTGTATCAAAGAATTTCTCAATATCTAAGTCTATTACCCATTCGTAGCCGTCATTTAAGTATTCAACTACTTTATCAATTGCCATATGTGCACTTCTATTTGGTCTAAACCCATAACTACTGTTACTGAATTTCGGCTCATAGATCTCACTTAACTTTTGACTTATTGATTGTTGAATTACTCTATCGGTCGCAGAAGGTATTCCTAAAGGTCTTTTACTATTTTTACCTTTTGGTATATACACTCTTTTAACTGGACTTGGTTTGTATGTTCTTTCGGTTATACTTTTCCTTATTTGTCCTCCATTAATTTTAAGATGGTCTTTTAGTTTTTCAACATTTACTCCATCTATTCCTGCACTACCTTTATTAGATACTACTCGTTTGTAGGCTTGATTAAAATTTTCTTTCGATAATATCTCATCGATTAACTTCATTGTTGTTGCTCCTTCCATATTTCAAATTTGAACATATCACATATTAGCCTTACCAAGGTGATTCAAATTACGTTTTTGACTACCCTTGCATCTCTAACACTAGTTAGTGTTCACTTAATCCATAGTGGATTAACACTATATAATTGTTCGGTCCTTTAGTCTTTCGACCTACTACGACCTCTGCTGACTTCTCACACTTAACCTTTTTCGACAGTAGGAGACTTCGCCCTAGAGCGATAGTTTTATCTTAAACCTACTGGTGTGAGACCTCCCGGGGTAAGACCCTAATCTTTCACTTCATTACCTCTTGATTTACTACTTTGGTTTACGTTTACCTTCGGATTTCAGTATCATTGGCTACCTTATCCACCTCATAGCCTTGTTATCAAGTTCTTGTCCATAGGTTCAAAGTTTCGCTACACGCTTCCTTCAGCCACTACCTCACGATAGACACCTTGCGCTTCACTACGGTTGGCGGTAAATACCCCCGACTGGACTTTCACCAGTTAGATTAGTGCCATGCCCGGCACACCAAAAAAAACCATATAGAAACTCTACATGGTTTAATTGGTTATTTGGAAGGGATGAACCTCAACGCAATGAAGATAAAAGGTTTATAATAATGATAAATCTAATTCTATTACTAAAATATAAATCCAAATACATACTTCAATTGCATAAATCTATTCTAACAAAAACAACTACAAAATTCTTTAAATCTAATTCTAAATCTTAGTTCTAAATCTTTAAATCTAATACCTAAATCTAATTCTTAAATCTAATTCACAAATAAAGTCATTTAAATCTATGATTCTGAGCGTTTAAAACATCCCTTCAATTATTTATACCACTTTCTTTGTTAAATTACCATAGACTATACGAAAATATATTTGATAAATAACTGTGCTTTTTGATGAAAAACTCTATTTAGTAAACCAAGTAATAACGTATTTTTTTTAACGTTACCCAAACTCAGCGCTAATTCTTTTTGAGATAAAAAAATGGTACCATCTTATAAGATGATACCAATTATTATATTTTATTTTTGATTAAATTTGCTTCTAAAACATTCTAAGCTGTGATTGTTTAGAACTCCAATCGCTTCTAAGTATGAGTAAGTAGTTACAGAGCCCATAAACTTAAATCCTCGTTTTTTAAAATCTTTTGAGACTTTATCTGATAAATCACTCGTTGTACGTAATATATCATCTTCATTATAAATAATTTGGTTATTTGTAAAAGACCAAATATATTTCGAAAAACTGCCGAATTCTTCTTTTACTTTGATAAAAGCTGCTGCATTAGAAATTGTTGCTTTTATTTTAGCAAGGTTTCTCACGATAGCTTTATTTTCTGATAACTCCTTAATTTTGTCTAAACCATAATCTTTTATAACATATGGGTCAAATTGATCAAAGGCATTTTTAAAAGCTGCTCTTTTGTTCAAAATGATCAACCAAGATAATCCACAATGGAAAGACTCTAAGACCAACATCTCAAAAAGATACTCATCTTCATAAGAGGCAACTCCCCATTCAAAATCATGGTATTCTCTATATGTTTTACTATGTTCTAATTTAGACCAATTACATCTCTTCACTGAAATTACTCCTGTAATCTGAAAACAATTTCTTTAAATTATTAAAATCTGCATCAATCTTAAATAATCGAATAATAATCTCGTTATTTTTAATTCCTGTTTCACCAATTAGTTTTATCAAGATTTCTTGATTAATACCTTTTCCGGTATCTATTTCAATAAACTCTACTCCTTCAACTTTATCCCAACTATATTTATATTGTAGAAGAGAATCTATTCTATAGATAAAACCTTCCATACTTAGTTCTAATAACGGATCTTCCATTTTTTGAATTAAAGCATAAGATTTGTATCTCTTATAAGTTATGTGTCCAAGATATAAAACCGGTAAAGATATCGCGATTGCGATTAAGTAATAAACAAGTGTTGAGATAGATGCATCTATTTCAACAAAATTGGGAAGAACAAATAGAAAAACTATAAATAACCCAAAAATCGATAAGTGGAATGTAAAGTGACTAATTGCTTCTTTAATCTTTCTTTTGTTTTGGTAAAACTTATTTTCATTTTCCATTCTATTACCTCAATCCATTATATTCTTGTGAACTCATTATATTCTAAAACGATACTCTTGTAAAGAAACCATCTACTCTTTTAATATATAAAGAAAAAAAGAGGCAAAGAAAATGTCTCTTTTGATTGATTATATTTTTTCGGGTTCTGGATAAGTTTCTCCATATAGTTCCACAGTTACTTTTTTCATTACTTCAGCTTTCGCTGGTTTGTCTCTAAAATCTTTTTCAACAGCAACTATTCTATCTACTTCATCAAGACCTTCTATTACTTTACCAAAAGCTGCGTAATCACCATCTAGATGAGATGAATCCATATGCATAATAAAGAATTGAGAACCTGCAGAATCAGGATGTTGAGATCTCGCCATAGAGATAACACCTCTTGAATGCATTAATTCATTATCTACACCATTACTACTGAATTCTCCTTTTATAGCATATCCAGGTCCACCCATACCAGTTCCATTAGGGTCTCCACCTTGAATCATGAAGTTTTCGATCACGCGGTGAAAAATTGTTTCATCATAAAAACCTTTTTTCACTAAACTAATAAAGTTGTTTACTGTATTTGGGGCTACTTCTGGATATAATTCTATTTTAATAATATTAGAGTTAGCCATTTCAATTGTTACTACTGGGTTTGACATATTTATTTCCTTCTTTCACATAATTTTATTTTTCTTATCAAACTATTTTAACACATAAGTTAAAATTAGTTTTATCATATGTTTTGGAAAACATAAATGATGACTAAGATTGAGCCAAAAACTGTTAAGGTAGAACCTATAACTATATTCAAAGTCTTATTATTTACTTTGTTTGCGTACTGAGCAGCGAAATTCGCTCCAAGTAATGTGGCTACTCCTGTAATAACTAAAGGTATCCACATTGTTCCACTTAGTACAATATGGCTTCCTGCGCCTACAAAGGCTGTAAAAACCATAATAAATACAGAAGTCCCTACTGCTTTCTTTAAATCATAACCTAAAGCAATCGTTAAAACAGCTAACATACTCAAGCCACCACCTGAGCCAGTATATCCGCTAATCATACCAATTATAGCGCCCCAGAAAATAGATAGGAAAAATTTACTTTTTGTAAATTTAAATATTGCTCCTCCTTGATTTCCTTTCACAGGATATACAAGAAAACGTATTCCTAAAACGACAAGAAATATATTTAAGAGCCATCCAAGATTTACTGGATTCATATCTTGGGATAAGTAACTACCCAATATAGTAAATAAAACTACAGCAACCCCCATTACTGCAGCACTCTTTAAATGTATATTTTTATTTCTATAATATGCATATGCACTTACACCACTAGCTAAGACATCACTTGCTAAAGCGATACCTACTGCCATGTATGGATCCATTTTTAATACAGTAACAAACAATGGTGCAATAATAACAGCTGCGCTTAATCCTACAAGACCTGTAGCTATCCCTGCTAGTATTCCACCAATAATATAGACAAGATATTCCATAAAGTGTACTCCCTTTAAGTAAGCTATTTATTAGTTTATATATCTTTAATAATAAATATTATATCAAATTTAGTTTGAATATAGTAAATTAAGTAGAATATTTTTAAATATAATTATGTTATAATTATTTCATATTGGAGGTAATTATGTCAGATTTAATCAATAAATTAAAACAAAGACGAAGCTATAGAGAATTTGAAACGGAGTCATTTGATATCGAAATCATCATCAGTGCAATAGAAGCTGCTAAATACGCTCCAAATGGAGCCAATAAGCAGCCTTGGACTTTCTGTGTTGTGAAAGACCCAGAAATAAAAAAGCAAATACGTAAAGAATCCGAAGCTATAGAGTGTGATTTCTATAAACGTCTATCCAAAGAATGGGCAAATGATTTAGTTCCTTTGAATGTAGATATATCAAAACCGTTTTTGGAAAAAGCTCCGTATCTAATCGTAATCTTTAAACACACTTACGAATTAGATCAAGATGGAAATAAATCTAATGTGTATTTTCCAGATAAATCAATTGGTATCGCTACCGGTATGTTAATTTCAGTTTTAACTGATTTAGATATACAAATTCTAACTTATACTCCTTCACCTGATCACTTCTTAACGGAGATTTTAAAAAGGCCAAAAAATGAGAAACCTTATATGATTTTAGTTTGTGGGAAAGGTTCTAAAGATTACAGCTTGCCTAACATAACGAAAAAATCTAATAGTGAAATCATAAAAATATATTAAAAAGGCATATTCAATATGCCTTTTTATTTGTAGTTTACAGGTTACATTATAACAAATACTTTTCCGTCTTTCACTACTGTCTTAAATTTTCTAACGCTTAAACTAAATTCATCTAGTTTTAAAAATTCAGCCTTCGTCATATCTATGACTTCTCCAGTTTCAACTGAAATTGGTAGACCGTGATCCTTACAACTAATCACACCATCTTCTATAACGATTATATCACATAACATCGCATAACACAATATGTTTAAACGAAATAATGCTAAAATGATGGATAAATATCTGTTTTCTATTGAAAACCTCTGTTTTATAAGTGTTTTTGGCCGATATATCAGTTCTTAGCTTGAAGTTATCACATAACAACTGCGTAAGTCAGGTTATAGCATACTGATTAAAAAATATATAAAGTTCTAGCGAATTATCTCGTAAATACAAGGTTTAAAGAATCACTTAATTCTTGATTAAAGCAATAGTTATCTTCTTTAAATGATTTCATCTTCTCTAGGTTTTCAATTTTATTCTTTATTAAATAATCTAAGAATTTTCCTCTTGCCATTTTAGAATAAGTGGCTTGATTTACAAATTTATTATTTTTCTTTTCTAAGAAACTTATATTTATCATTTCTAAATTTAACATTGTACTAAATTCAGATGATGCTAGATTAATAATCAGCTCTTCTTTAAAGTAATCGGATACATTCCAATGAAGGTATAACTTTAAAGCTATTTTAGCTTTCATATCTAATCTATAGGGTTTAATTAAAGTTCCTGGTTCTAAAACACCATAAAAAGCATCCAAAATTCTAAGATTATTGATTAAGTAGTTATATTCATCTTGGTGGTAATTCTCTTTGTCCAAATTTTTATAGACAAGCCCTGTATAACTTGGAAATGCGTGACTTTCACTTGCTTTACTATAATTTAGAAGATCACCATAAGTTTGTTCAAGAAGATTTCCTTTTATAGCAAGAGCTTGTGAAAGTTCTTTCTTTGATAGTTTTCTTAAAGAAGCCAAGATCTTTTTATGTTCTTTTGGAAAAAGCAACTCCTTATCACTAAGATAGTTGCTTTTTTGCATCTCCATTGTTTTGCTTGGTGAAATAATTATTTTCATGACTACCTTCTTCTACTTTTTAAACTGTTGCATATAGTTATTAATCTTATCTTTATGTAAACCATAAACAATAATATGATGATTACCAAATGGTTTTGTTAAGAAGTACATCACATCATCTAATTTGATACGGATTTGTGTACGGCACAAATTCTTTTCACTCAGGTTCTCTGTTATTTTCCCCTCAGCTACGTAGTAATCTTTTAAGTTTTTACTTATTTTAAAAATAGTGATATCTGTTTCTTTCATTTTTCCTCTAAGTGCAACCCCAATACCTGATTCATAATGAGTTAAAACCTCATAACTATCAGCCATATCTAAAGGTAAAGTACAGTGAGCAAAAATAATTTCGTTTTTTTCAGTATCAATTCTTGAAGGGTTCGCTTGAAATCCGGGTTGATTAGTTATTTTATTTAGTAAGTACATTGATAGCATTGCAGGAATATCTCCCTCACAGGTACCAATCAATTTATTCTTATTTAATAACGATAATCCTAAACAACCTGTAGTGTGTATTTTACCAAGAAGATCGAAACAGCGTAGTGTTAAACCTTCTAGTTGATATTTTTCTCCTATTGTTTCCAACGCTTTACTAAGTTTTTTTGCTTCAGTTACTTCTGATTGATTAAAATCTAATTTTGTGTTTTTTTCATATTCTGAAATATCAGCTGTTTTATATAGGCTAATTAATTCTTCAATTGATATATCTATCAAATTGATATTCAATAGATTTAAACATTCTGCATAATCGACATTAGAAGCAATAAGCCAGTCACTTGGTTTACCAACTACTCCTAAATTAACAGTTTTAGCGAAGTTTTGCTTTTTTGGAAGTAATTCAATAAGTCTCTTTGAAATATAATTAGCAGAGCCATGAAGTATTTCCGCACGCTTATTTTTGTCTTGAAGATAAGATAATATTTCCATACTAGCAGCCAAAGAATTATTTGAACCATAGGTAAGAAGATAGTACGGTTCTTTTAACTCTTTTTCCATTTCTAGAAAATAGCCTTCTGAACCGCCTGATTGAACCAATATCAAAGATAAGTCAGTTTTATAAAAATCTGATATATCTGATATATGGAAATTAAATTCTCCAAGCGCTTCTATGTCAGTCATTAATTTTTTTGTTTCCGTATTTATTACGTTTCCGTCATGAAGACTAGATTTTATTGGTAATATCGCTATATTCATAAGTTCCTCTTTTCAATTATTCTATATACATTTTAACATAAAAAAGCCCCTAAGGGCTTATTATTTTATGCAACTAAAATGTCGATTTGAGTAATGCTACGAATTTCTTTTTCAAAGAAATCCATTGCTTTTCTTAAATTTTGTTTGTGATACGGATACACTTTTGTTTGATTCAAAATGATAATTTGATTCAAGTTTTGCCAATGCTTATATCCAGTAGTCTTAAGATCTTTATGTTTATTACTAAGAATAAAATGAATAAAAGTTCTGCCTTTATAACGATGATTTTTTTTCTTTCTGAATCCATAAGCTTCTAACAGATTTTTAAGGTCTTTAGCAGCTCCAACTAAATCATCTTTTTCAAACTTAGCTTCCATTATATCTACTGTGACTCTACTAGGATCTTCCACTTTTGGAGTGCGTTCTGTTATATTTTTCACCCAGTTTTTTATCTTATCTAAAAATGCCATCTTGTAATATCCTCTCTGTCATATAGCCTTACTTAAATGACGCTTATATATATAATAGTACTCTTGTATATATTTTTCAATACAATATTTAAAATTATTCTTAGTTGTCTATTTTTTTACTAAACTTTACAGACAAGTAAGCTATAAAGATTTCACATAGTTAAAATATTTCGTGTAAATTGGTTTCATTCTCGGTTCCTCTATTACTTCAAGCGCTTCTTCTAATTTAAACCATTTTACTCCCGAGTTTTCATCTTCTTTAATAGAAAGCTTCTCGGACTCTGAGGCAATCAATAAATAGGTAAGATTCATATGTAAATGGTCTGATACATAAGCACCCTTTTTAATATGATTATATACATAGATACAATCTAAACCAATAATACTATCATTGTAAGGTTCTATATTTGTGATTCCTGTTTCTTCTTTCGCTTCTTTAATAGAAACTTTTAAGAAGTCTGGATCTCCATCATTATGTCCACCTACCCATCCCCACGAGTTATATATATTATGGTGGATAAATAATACTTTCGTCTTTTCTGGATTAACAATAATAGCTGAAGAGGTAAAATGAGCAACTAAATTTGTTCTATATAATGCATCGTTATTGTTTTCGATAAATTGCAACATCATTAATTTATCCATTTGTTCTTGCTCATTTATTGGCTTATAACTTTTTATTAAGTCTTTATACATGAAATCATCCTTTGTCATTTTAATATGTTTTTTTGTCCTTCTCAGATAAAAATTCTTCTATTTCAAATTCGTGACCTTCTTTGTCTTTAAAGAAAAAAGAATCTAAAGGAATTTGAGCAATATGTTGAATTTCAGATAGATTGAATACATCTAATTTAGAAATACGTTTGTATTCTTTTTGAACATTGTTCGTATTTAAACTTACTAAAGTATTTCCTTTATAAGTTACTTCTTTAGATAGTTTTACGATTCCAATAAACGAAGTCTTATTTACCTGATAAATTTTTGCGAAGCCTTGGTCCATAACCATTGGTAGCCCTAATATATTCTCCATGAAATAACTACCATATAATAAATTATTATAATATAAAAATGTTATATTTGATGAATATCTATACATAGTCTTACTCCTTACTTAAATAGAGTTTGGTCTAACTGTAATACTCTAATAAATTCTTTAATATCATTTAGTTCGTCTCGATATTCCGATATAATTGATTTGTTTACCGTTTTAAAAGGTTTTATATCAAAATAATCTTTTCTTGAATCAATCGCAATACTTAATTTATTATCTAAAAAAGAAAAACTGATTTTATCATTGTATTTGTTATCCATATACAGAAGTCTTTCCATAAATTGTGGTGTTAAAAGATAAAAGGCTTCATGTTCGTTTTTTGCATATACTTTCATTTCCGAGTTAAACTTTATACTTTCCATTTTGATTTTTTCAAAGTTGCTGAACGGTCTAAAATTATATGGTTGAAGCAATAACAGATTTGATTTAAATGATTTAGGGAAATCAAATTCATAGAATCTTCCTCGGAAGACAGTTGTAACTGAAGAGCTTTTACCATTGTTTGAAACTTCTTTTTGCAATACATCGCTACATCTAAAATTAACTCCAACGAAATTACCTGATATCATATCTTCACTAGCATAACGATCTTGTTTTCTTAATAATCCGGTTTTAATTACTTCTTCTTCTGTAAAACCATGATTATAGATATAGGTGCTTGCAGGAAAAACTTTCTTTAATTCATCTGTTACATATACTTTTTTAAACTCATTGGATATATCCTTTATTTTCTTTAAATTAATACCTGCATAAATGGCACCACCCAGGAATGGAAGTGAAATAATAAAGAAAGCAATCATTCCAACAGCTATTCCTAACGGGATATACGAAATAAACGCAATGACAGTAACCCCAAGACCAAGTAACATCCTTCTTTCATATCTTGCTTTATCTTCATTTAGTTTTTGGAACATAGTTACCTCCAAACTATAATATATTATATTAATATTATTATAACACTAGATAGTTATTTACTTAAAAATTTTTCTAGATATCTTATATTTTTTTATTTTTAACAAGAATTTTTCCTTCTTGCTTTTTAAAGATTATTACATTTTTTGAATTGTGACTGACTAATCTTAAATTAAGTTTAAAAGCTAAGAATTCAAAAGTTTTTATTTTATAAAAAGAAATGTGTGTGGTATCTCTACGATACCACCACTTTAGAAATTCTGGTTCATTAAACTCACTAAAGTTTGTCATTAACACTAAGTATCCAGACTCATTTAATAAAGATTTCAGCTTAATAAATTCTTCAAGTGGATTCACAAAATGTTCAACAACTTCTGTGGATGTTATTAAATCATAAGTTTGATTCAAACATTCTGTATTTGGGCTGAAGAAAGGGTCATAATTATAAACATCATATCCTTGTCTCCTTAATAACTCTTTAAGTACAGGTCCAGGGCCGGAACCATACTCTAATACTTTACCAGATATAGATAACGGAGTAATGAAATCCTCAATAAAGGATTCAAACATTTTGACATAACCAATACTTTCAAAATTATTGTTATGATTAAGGTATTCCTTATGTTCAGATTCTTTATCCATATGATGTTCAAGGTTTTTATAAATAAATCCACATTCATCACAAACAGAATAGGTGACTCTTATTTGTACATCCATTAAATTCCTGGTTAAAGAACCACAGATTCTACAAGTTGTCTGTTGTATTTTGTTTTGATTATCCATGAACTATCTCCTCTGAATTAATTATTGATCGATTATATTCATTTTCTACTTCATTAAAATTATATCATACTATATATCAAAAAAGCAGCCTCATTGAAAGCTATTTTATCGTTTATATTATTAATTAAAATTAGTTACTTATTATTCTCTGCCTCTGAAGTTAAATAGTCATCGAATGCTCCCTCATATACAAAAGCTCCATCATCTAATATCTTAACTACTTTATTAGTAACACTTGATAATAAAGAATGGTCATGTGATGAAATCAATAGAGAACCTTTATAATTAGTAAATCCTTGATTTACTGATTGTATTGCTTCTAAATCTAAATGGTTGGTAGGTTGATCGATAAGAAGCGTATTTGCTTCTGCCATCATTAATCTTGATAGCATACATCTCATTTTCTCTCCACCACTTAATACTTTAACTTCTTTTAATGGTTGGTCTCCAGAAAATAACATTCTTCCTAAAAAGCCTCTAATGTATGATTCTGCTGGGTCTTTAGAATATTGTCTTAACCAATCAACAAGACTTAAATTGTTATTTTTAAAGAACTCCGTATTATCTGACGGTAAACTTGCTTTGATAACCGTTTGACCCCATTTTATGGTTCCGCTATCTGGCTCAGCTTCTCCCGCTAGCACTTTGAGTAATAACGTTCTCGCCAAATCACTCTCACCAGTAATAGCTACTTTATCATCTCTATTTACTACAAATGATACATTCTTAAATACTTTCTTTCCTTTATAACTAGCAGATAAATCCGTAACTTCTAACACGTCTTTTCCAAGGTTTCTGGCCAATTCAAATCCTACGAAGGGATATCTTCTACTTGAAGGTACAATTTCGTCAAGGTTAATCTTATCTAAAGATTTTTTTCTCGATGTTGCTTGAGAAGATTTTGATGCATTAGCAGAGAATCTAGCAATGAAAGCTTGAAGAGATTTAATCTTTTCTTCTTTCTTTTTATTAGAGTCTAACATTAATTTTTGGGCTAACTGAGAAGATTCGCGCCAAAAATCATAGTTTCCACTATATAATTTTACTTTTGCATAATCAATATCTACGGTATGAGTACATACTTTATTTAAGAAATGTCTATCATGAGATACGGTTATTACTGTTTGGTCATAGTCTAATAAAAAATTTTCTAACCATTTAATGGCTTGGAAATCTAAATGGTTGGTAGGTTCATCTAGTAATAGAATGTTTGGATTTCCAAATAAAGCTTGAGCCAATAAGATTTTTACTTTATCTTTTGCTAAAACCTCACTCATTTTCTTTTCAAATATACCTGGTGAAACTCCCAATCCGTTTAATAACTTTTCAGCATTTGTTTCTGCACTCCAGCCATCAATTTCAGCGAATTCTACTTCTAAATGAGCTAAAGACATTCCATCTTCATCTGTAAAAGGATCTTTGGCATATAATATATCCTTTTGTTTAATGATATCGAATAATCTCTTATGTCCCATTATTACTGTTTCAATAACACTATATTCATCGTATGCATACTGATCTTGTTTTAAAACAGCCATACGATTGCCTTTTTCTATTATTACGTTTCCTTTAGTTGATTCTTTTTCCCCTGATAATATTTGAAGAAAAGTTGATTTACCAGCGCCATTCGCACCAATAACACCATAACAATTTCCTTGTGTAAATTGAATATTTACATCCTCAAATATCTTCCTGTCTGGAAAGATTAAATCTAAATTCGATACTGTAATCATTTGACCAACTCCTTTTGCCTTGAATATAGTATCACAAAATGAATATAATGCAAGAAAAAGGATGTTAGAACAGTTGCTTTTTGAATAAAAATAACAAATATTATATTTTTTTTGTCAAATTAAGATTCGTTTAAGGTACAAAGACTATACTGTGTACATACCATAAATAAGATTTTTATTTTTTTCTCTCTCCTGAAAAGAAATTTAAAAAAAGCCCCCATTTAAAAAGAACTTATGATTTAGTAAAAGCTAAGTCACAAGTTCTTATTTTTTTATTCTACTTTATGAATTGATAGCGGCATTACTAATACTCTATCAAAATATATGAACCAAATAATTAATCCTACATGCAACACATCATTCGCAGAAAACCAAATGTTTGTGTTTTCATAGAGCATATCTGTAAATCCAGGTAAATAATATGCGTAATAAGCAACATTAACAATTAAGAAAAGTATCCATAGAATGATGAAAGATTTATCTAAACTGCGTTTCTCTTTTCTATAGTTATTAATATTTATTACAAATAACACTAAGAATATAGGCATAAAAAATACTGTGAATAGTTCATAAGAAATTAGTAAGTATACTTCAAAAATAGAACCAATTAACAATAGGAAAGTATAAATTACTAAAGCTATTTTAGAATAGATAGCAAGCCACTTCTTTGAGTAAAAGTCATTTGAGAAAGCAATTGCTAATAAAGTAATGCTTATTGCTGTAAAGAACAAATAACTTGTTTCAAACCAACTTGTGAAGATGCAAAGGTCATAACCCTCACATTTTAATTCATAACCAAGTCCTTGATAGCTTGTTCCAGCAAGCAGAGTACTTATTCCCCAAAATATGAAACTAATTCCCCAAAGTTTCTTATTGTTCTTAATTAATCTGATCCCTACATATAGTATTACAACTCCTAATAAATACACCATGATTGTTGATGATGGGACTATGATTGTTAAATTATTAAATAATGTAATATATGGCTTTCCACTAAGAGATTGAGCTGGTGTAATATTAGGCTCTACTAAAATCCCTATTGGAATAAAAATATATAATAATATCAATACAACTAATATAATTGCTCCATAAATAATATTCTTTTTTGATAAAAAATTCCTCATATAATTTACCTTGCCTTTTTCAATGATTATATATTACCTTCTGCCCATTCTTTCATAAATGTATATAATTCTTCAAAATTAGGGCTTCTTGCATTTCTAACATAGAATCCTGAAGTAGACATACCTGTAAATAGTGCTTTATCAGGCTCTAAGCCTAATAATAAGCCTAACATAAAGCCGGCATTGAAGTTATCACCTGCACCTGTTGATAATTTAGGTTTAGCGATATATGGACCTTCTTCCATGTAGAATTGACCATCAACCACACAACATGAGCGATCAACAGGATGAATTACGACGCAATCTATATTTAAATACTCGCTTAAAGCAACATTTAAATCTTCTAAAGATACTTGCATATGTTCTAAGGATGGATCATCAAACAAATCTAAAACATTAGCAATATCATATGCTTCTTTTTTATTGAGTCCTAATACCACAAAGAAGTTACTTGAAAATTCTTTCAACAATTCTAAAGCTTCCTTTATTTCTTCATCTTCTCTTTTTTCCGGATCAGCTAAATCAACAAAGAAATATGGTTTATGCTCTCTCATTGGTAAAACCGGCAAGATATTAGTTACGAGTTTTTTCCATAAGGTAGTAAGATTTGGTAACATGCTCCAGTTTACATTAGCGAATAGATTTGTATTACTCAATAAGTTTACAAATTCTTCTTTTCCTACAGATTTTAACAAGTTCTCATAAGTTACATTGTTAAGAGATTGCATTTTTCCTAGCATTAGTTTTCCATCATGAAACTCTAACGCGTCTGTATGCCCATTGATAGCAAAAGAATACAATTTCACTTTATCTTCCATCACTCTAAATACGTCATCAATAGAAGGATAACCTAAAGCCCCCATATAAGTTAGTGATGGATTATGCATAGCAAAAGCATTACACATAATAGGTCCATTTCCACCTATCTTCTTTAAGGTTGGCACTAATTCTATATTTGTAGATAATCCTGAAGCTCTCACAATTCGATTACCCAATTCTTCTATTGTATCTATTCTTTTAAAGTTTTCGCTATCCATTCTTTTATCTACTACATGAATAATTTCATCCACGAACCCATCAAAACCAACTATGATTTTCAGATTTTCTGGGTTTTTCTTAGCTAATATATTTGATAACTCAATTCTTTTATCCATAACTCTTTTTATGGTTAAACTGCGTTAAAACACACATTAACCATATCTCCCTTCTATATTTAAGTATTAATATAATTATATCAAAGATTCTTCATATTTAATACTTTATCTATTATACTCTGAAATCAATTAAAAAGATGCTAAAATTCAGCATCTTGTTTTAATTATTTTTTTTCAGAAAGAATAGCCTTGATATCAGTTAATAAGTCTTCAGTAGTCGGTTTAGCTTCTACAGCTACAGGAACAACTTTTTCTTCTTCTTTTTCAAGTTTTGCTTTCACTTTATTGATTGATTTAACCATTAAGAATACAACAAAAGCAATGATTACGAAATCAATAATACTTTGGATGAAACTTCCATAGTATATTGCATTTTCCGTAGCCCCTGTTAGTAAGTTCGCTTCGGTAATTACATACTTGAAATTATCAAATCCTTGCTCTCCAACAACCAAACTAACAACCGGCATAATAATATCTGATACTAAACTAGAAATTATTGCTTTGAATGCTGCCCCAACTATAAAAGCAATTGCCAAATCCATTACATTTCCTTTGCTTATAAATGTTTTAAATTCGTTAAAAAATTTTTTCATAATTCTACCTCCTAAAATTATTATATCATTTTTGTGTTTGATATAAATCTCATATGCCTAAATAACTTCAACCTGAAATGTTAGCGAATTTTATTATGTCGAAACCCCATAGTTAAGAAATGTCTTTCAAGCAATTAATATTAATGCTTGCATACATTGCAACTTCTTATCATACTTTATCCGTGAACTACCCACCACTTAATCAATATTTGAAGTGGGGGCTTCTTGGGTAATATGCGCTAATGCGCACAAGTTGA
>JAEIOE010000048.1 GCA_016342455.1 Mycoplasmatota bacterium
TCATTTCAAACTCCTTACTACTTAAATGTTAATCTTAATAGTCAAAAAGACAATTATAAACAAATGGATTTTCAGTCGTTTCAAGCAACAATATGAAGACCAATTAATTGAATTTTACTGATATTTTTTTGAGATACTCAATTATTATCTTGAATTTAACAACTGAAATAATGAATAGCGATATAGCTGTTGTGATTAGAAAACCTTGAATTATAACTATCAAAACACCTGAAATTTCCGTTAAATATCTCAGTGAGGAAATCAGCAACATGAGCAAGCTACAAATTACAAAATATGAAAATGCATTTGAAAATTTTTTGTGATCCTTAATGAATATACATGTTTCCTCTTTTGATATGAGTGATTCACCTTCATTATTGAAACCTTCATCTTCATTTAAAGATACTGATAGTTTATTTATCTCTATTCTGCTTTTCTGTCCAAAAATGTAAATCAACAATGTTGAAGTAATAAGTATTAAATTAAAAACTATAATTGCCACCTTATATAGTTGGTCTATATCTTCTCTTATAACTTCAATGATTTGCACTAAAAAAACAATCGTAAAAATAATAGGTGTATATATTTTTATTTTATAAAATCCTTTTATACTATTAATAAAATCCTTAATTTCTTTCATCTGATTATAACCCTTTCAACCATAAATTTACATCATTACTTCTGAGAAACGGATTTTCAGTCGTTTACCGCAATAGAATAAATATATTTTTATTATAAAACGCGGTAGTTACAACTTCAATTTCCTCTAAATTCAGAATATTAAATATTATACTTGTTATAAGCGCACCCAAAGTGATAAATAAAGTAGCAAATATACTTATATTAAATATTATGTTTTTTCTAATAGACTCCTTTTTTTGAAGGTATAACTCTATACACCCATAATCTAATTTGATACTATATTTATTCGGGGTTTTTAAATCTTTATTAAGTGTCATAAAATGGTCTGCCAATAATCGGTTAATCATAAATATAGCTAACTTATTATTTTTATACTTATTATTAAGTATTTGTTTATTAATTTCTTCAGCGACTTTAGTGTAATGTATTTTCTCTTCCTTGTAATATATAGTTCTTTCTTTGCCTTTTATAATACATCTATTAATGTCATTTATTATAGTATATTCCAATTTTGTTAACTCTGTTGTAAGTCGTTTCAAATTACTTTTAGGCATTATTATCTCCTTATTTATTCTTGTCTTAAAATATACATTGGATTTTCAGTCGTTTCATGCAGTAAAACACTGAATTATAGGTTTTGGAAACCAAATTTACTATTATAATAAGTCATCCGAATATAGTTTCTTAGATTGTATAAATAAAGTATACAAATCATCCATAGCCGAATTTATTAAAGAACTTAAATATATTTTTTTAATAAAAGTCCAAATTTCATTTAAATCTTTAATGCTTGTATTTGAAAATATTTCATCACGAATTAATGATTTGTTGTTTTTTCTATCAATAGGATATCTAAAAGCTATACTAGTATTATTAATAGATATGGAGTCAAACATTTTAATATTAGCTATTAATTTATCTAACTGTTCTTTTGTTAGAACATTAGTAATCTCGGTTAGATATTCATAATTTGAATTATCCTCTAATATTTTTCTTAAATTATGGTTGTCTAGTTCTAATCCCTTAAAAGAATTTCCTCCCTCGCCATAACCCCACAATAAACGCTTTATCCATAGTTCTAAAAATGTATATATCAACAACATTATTGAGGGTTTCAATTGTTTTGACTGAGAGCTGATTAATAAATTTTCTACTGCTTTAGCATATGAATTCTCATAAGAATTATAAATTTTAAATATACTATCTTCTAAGCTTTTTTCTTTCTCATCATTCGATTTCAAAGGATCTAAAAAATTCTTTGCAAATTTTATGAATTCTTTATCATAATTTCTGTTCTTCATATACTCCACCATATCTTAAATATAAATAATTTATTTTGAACTAATTTTAATTCGCTTGATTTAATTCTTAAGTATTTTCTATTTTGAATATAATATTCAGGCTTTATTCGCCTTATCGTAAAACATGCAATAATTATCCCTGCTACCCCAATAACATATCCAATAATCTCTCCTAAAGATAAAATTATATCCAAAAAAATATCCATATTAAATTTTCTTCTTTCCTAGCTACTTTCTTTTATATTCAAAGTGAATGTTTTACATATAGGGCAGAAGTACTCAACCCCTCCGTGATATACCATTGGTGATTTGTAACCTTTAGTTATATAGCAATTTTTACATAATTTTAAACCTTCATACTCGGGTAAATCAACTTTAAAAAAACCATAATCAGTCCAGGTAATTTTCTTTTCAAAATCATTGACATCTTTATACTGAGTAATTATTTTGTTTAAATGTTCAATCTTATTTTGTAATTCAATATTCTCCTGTTTGATATCAAGAAATAATGATTGTAAATTAAATATTTTATTTTGTAATTCAGGACTCCCTTTTTCATTAATATATGATGAAATATCTTTTAAAATATCATAAGCATCTTTAATCATTCCCATTGTATTGTTCCCTTCGATAGTTAGCGTTTGTTTTCCTCTTGTATATTCAATAATGATAATTATAAATGGCATAATAAAAAAACTATTTCAATCTTCAAAGTAATACAAAGTTATTGCTTACTAAGATAAAAACTATATATGTAGTCAGTAATTATCATTATCATTTAATTTTAACCCCAATACTCTAAATGAATTATAACACAATAAAGACAGCAAGTAAATTTGCTGTCTTATTTTTTCATTAAAACTTTAAGTGTTCGATAATATTAGCTTCTAAGTTTGCTGACTCATATATTTTTTCTAGCGTTTTTGTATAATCGTTATAATTAAAATACAATTCTCTTAGTCTTGCTCTTAGAAATTTTTCTTCATTTTTCTGCGGTTTATCACCGTTTGTAATTTGATCCATTCTTCTTATTATTATCTTAATACCTATTTTAGTTCTTCTTAAGGAGTTCTCAAAATAATCTAACTCCTCATTATAATCCATAGGTTCTAAATGTAGATTAAGTTGATAGTCATAATCTAAATCAAACCATTCTTCTATAAAAAAATAATCACTAGACATTTGTAGCTTTTGGCAAATTTTCAATAAAGTTTCAAAATCAGGTTGCCTAACATCTTTTTCATACCTATTATACGTAACAGGGCTTATACCTATCATTTCAGCTACTTCTTTTTGCTTTAATCCCTTAAACTCTCTAAGTTTCTTTAATTTTCCACCAACAGTCATATTATCACCTCTGTCAACAATTATAGCACGTTTATTAACGTTTTGGTAACTTTTTCTTGACAATTACCATATTATATATTAAAATAGGGTTATAAATTAACATATTGGTAATTTTTACTAATAATACAGCAATATAATGATGTTGGTGCTGGCGCGCATGCGCCACACCATGCAAAGGTATAGTATTACCCTTTACATACATCCGTGCAAAAAAGAAAGAAGTGAGAATATGAATAAAATATCAAAAGACTGGCTAATAACCCTTAACTATTGTAGCAATAAAAATATGCTTAATAAAGAAGCGAATCTGCTAATATGCGAATTACCTTATATAGATACAATAGAGACAATTAATAAGTTAGATTGGGAGAAACTAACATTTTTACAATATTTCAATCTACATTTTACAGAAAGTGTCTCAAAACAAAATATTACAAGTTTGTTTATTCAATTTAGTCATATAGATTTAAAAGAATCTATTAAAATACAACCAATTAATGGAGAGATGAGGGAAAATATATGGATTACAGATCTAGAAACTGGATACTAACATGTAATTATTTAAATAGTGAACCTGTTTCTGATGAAGATATGCTCAAAAGCATTTTAGATATTGGTAGTATAGCTTATACTGCATTCCAACTTGAAAAAGGTGACTTAGGAACACTACACCATCAAATTTATCTACATTTTTCTACCGCCAAGTCATTCCAATCTATAAAAAAAGGCTTTCCTTTAGCTCATATTGAAAGAATGCGTGGCTCTTCAGACCAAGCTATTGAATATTGCACCAAAAACGATACTCGCCAAAATGAGCCTGTAACGTGGGGCGAATTTCCAGAACAAGGAAAACGAAATGATTGGATTGATATCTACAACATGATTAAAGAAGGCTCACCATTAAGCGAAATTAGATATAGGTATCCTAGCCAATATATAAGAAATAGAAATAAAATAGTTTCTGTAAAACAAGAAATTCTTGAAGAACAATTTGGTCATCAAATTAGAAATTTAGATGTTACTTACATGTATGATGTAACTGGAAAAGGTAAAACTAGATATATCTTAGAAAAATATGGTTACGAAAATGTTTTTCGTATTTCTAACTATAAAAATCCTTTTGACACTTATAAAGGAGAAGATGTTATTGTTTTTGAAGAATTTAGAGAAGATATACCGATTGGCGCTATGCTTCACTATCTAGATATCTATCCTATTAGACTTCCGGCAAGATATGAAGATAGAGTTGCATGCTATACGAAAGCATATATAGTTACAAATTGGAGTTTTGAAAGACAATACAGCAAAATTAAAAGAGAACATGCAGAAACATATAATGCTTGGAAAAGAAGAATTCATTTCATTGGAAATTTAGCAGAAGTTAAAGAATATGAGAAAAAGGATGACTGCGTATATGAATTCGTATTTTAGGAAAGTAAGGTGATCATATGAAATTAAATCAAGCCATAGAAGAGTTTAGAGATTATACAGCAGTTACTAAATCAAAGGGAACAACAAACTTCTATAAATACTACTTAAAAATACTTTCTAAAGAACTTGGTTTATATGACTGTATAAACATAGACAACAAAGTAATTCTTTCTTACATCAAGAAAAGACAGGATATAAACCCCGATGTATCAAAAGCAACACTTAACAAACATATTATCACTTTAAAAGCTGTTGTTAAATATGCAACAGGTCGTAAAATAGAGTTTCGTAAATTAAAAGAACAAAAGAAACTTATCGAAACTGTTCCAAAAGAAACATCAACGAAAATATTTAACTATTATCAAAAGCATTTAAAAAATTCTAGTAGTTTTAGAAATTATCTATTCTTAAGATTACTATTAGATACAGGGCTAAGATTACACGAAATGATTAACATCAGATTAAATAACATTGATTTCAATACATCATCAATACATGTCACAGTTACAAAAACCGATTTGGATAGAATTGTATGTTATACAGAATTAACTAAAGTGCTAATGATAAGCTTTATTGCAACCCATAAAATAACTGACTACTTATTCTATGATTTCGAAACAAGAAATAAAATGACTACATCATCAGTTGAGTCTTTTATATATAGAATTAAGAAAAAATTAGATATCAAAGACAATATCACTCCTCATAAATGGAGACATACATTCGCAACTAATTTTCTAAGAAATGGTGGTGACTTAGAAACTTTAAGAATAATTCTAGGCCACACAAATTTAAAAACAACTCAAAAATACTTACATCTTAGTAAAAATGATATATTTAAACAATATAAGAGCGTTATGGATAATAAATATATGTAACTTTTAACCAAAGTTACATTTTTATTTGCGACACATGGACTAATTCATCATAAAGCAAATAAAAAAAGCCACAAAATGGCTTTATTTCTATCTAGATGGTGGTTCGGGCCAGAATTGAACTGGCGACACATGGATTTTCAGTCCATTGCTCTACCGACTGAGCTACCAAACCATAAAAATGGCGGTCCGGACGGGATTTGAACCCGCGATCTCCTGCGTGACAGGCAGGCATGTTAACCCCTACACCACCGGACCTTTTGGTTGCGGGGGGAAGATTTGAACTTCCGACCTCTGGGTTATGAGCCCAACGAGCTACCAGACTGCTCCACCCCGCGATATTGAATTGCTTTACTATTGTAACAAATGCTTCTGGAATTGTCAACAATTTGTCAACAATATAAATAAAAATTTGGTGGAGCATAGCGGGATCGAACCGCTGACCTCCTGCGTGCAAGGCAGGCGCTCTCCCAGCTGAGCTAATGCCCCCTGTTAAAAATGATGGTACCCGAGGCCGGACTTGAACCGGCACGTCATTGCTGACATTGGATTTTAAGTCCAACGCGTCTACCTATTTCGCCACTCGGGCATAAGTGGTGACCCGCAGGCGATTCGAACGCCTGACCCTTTGATTAAAAGTCAAATGCTCTACCAACTGAGCTAGCGGGTCAAGTAAGTTTTTAATAAATTAACTACTTGACTGTGGTGTTTTTTATGGGAGTCGAACCCATATCCAATGGCTTTACCTTTAAGCTATCAAAACATTAATGGCGGAGAAAGAGGGATTCGAACCCCCGCGCGATTGCTCGCCTGCTGGTTTTCAAGACCAGTCCCTTCAGCCAGGCTTGGGTATTTCTCCTTTTGAAACTGAAAATTTATATTAAGATGGTGGACCCAGTAGGATTCGAACCTACGACCGATCGGTTATGAGCCGATAGCTCTGACCAACTGAGCTATGGGTCCAATTTGGTAGCGGAGGAGAGACTTGAACTCTCAACCTCACGGGTATGAACCGTGCACTCTAGCCAGTTGAGCTACCCCGCCAACTTACATTATGATTTTTTGGTGGAGCATAGCGGGATCGAACCGCTGACCTCCTGCGTGCAAGGCAGGCGCTCTCCCAGCTGAGCTAATGCCCCAAAAAGAATGGTGGGCCTAAATGGACTTGAACCATCGACCTCACGCTTATCAGGCGTGCGCTCTAACCACCTGAGCTATAGGCCCCCAAAGTTTTCACTATGCAATGCGAATAATATTTTACTATTTATCAATATATTTGTCAATTATTATTTTCCATAAATCGAAAAAAAGTCCAAATTAACGACAAACACCGAGAATATCTACCTTTTTTATGTATTTTTTTCTAAATTTCTGGGTATTTTATTTTGTTTTTTTCTAATTTTTCCAAGATTATTTTTTTATAGTCAAATCCTAGGTCATGAACCATAGCTAATGCATAGATTAAAACATCCGCTAATTCTTCTTTTACGTTTTCCATATCCGGTTCACTATCTTCCCATTGATAGTTTTCTAATAATTCCGCTGCCTCTATAATAATTGATTTTGCCAATGATTGAGGTGTATCATGTTCTAACCAACCTCTATTGTTTCTAAAATCAATTATTTTTTTAATTAAATCATCCATTTTCTACTTCAACTTTCTTGATTCTTTTCTTTAATTCCGTTCTATCTATTATGATCAATCTTCCGCAGCCTAAACATTTTATTTTACAGATAACTCCATAAGAAGTTATTTGCCAATGGTTTGCTCCACATGGATGACCTTTTTTTAAAATTAACTTACTTCCTTCTTTGATCTCGTGATTAATCATTATTTTCCTCCAAAATCCTTCTGAATCTGTTTAATTCATCTTCATTTTGGAAAGTTATGATGATTTTGTTTGATGTAACTTTAGCGGGGTTCTTAAGTATAACACTTTTATTGATATATTCTTTAGTTATATTTAAATTGTTTTGGAATTCTACTCCAATTGTCTTTCTTTTTATTTTAACTTTCTTTTCTTCTTTTTTAACCATAGTTTCAATTTCTCTCACAGTTAATTTTTTTTCTATAATCATTTGTGAGATTTTTTTTATTCTGGCTACATCTTTCAGTTTACTCAAAGATCTCGCATGACCCATTGTTATATTCCCTCGATTGATTTCATCTATTACATCTTCAGGTAAAGATAAGATGCCCAAAGTATTTGATATATAAGAACGACTTTTACCTATTTTAGTAGCTAATTCTAAATGAGTTAAATTCATCGTTTTAATTACGTTTTGGTAAGCTTGCGCCTCCTCAACGATAGTTAAATCTTCTCTTTGAATGTTTTCAAGTAAAGCAAGTTCTGCTAAATACTGATTGTTATAGTCTCGAACAATAGCGGGCACAACAGAAAAGCCAGCAATCCTAGATGCTCTACATCTTCTCTCACCAGTGACTAGTATATAGCCATTAGAGACTCTTTTAATAATAACAGGTTGCAATACACCATTAATTCTAATAGACTCTGCTAACTCATTTAAAGCCTCCTCATCAAAGTGTCTCCTTGGTTGAAAAGGGTTTGGTTGGATATCATCTAAAGCGATATCTACCACTTCTTCTTTGTCGATATCAATAATTTCATTTTCTTTTAAAAGATCTTCTAGACCTCTTCTAATAAATTCTTCTTTATTCACGTCTTTCAAGCACCTCTTTTGCGAGTTGTTTATAGCTTAAAGCTGATTTACTCTTTGGTGAAAATACCGTAACAGGTACGCCATAGAATGTTGCATTAGAGCAAGTGATGTTACGCGGAATAATTGTTTGAAATACTTTTTCATTAAAGTAAGTCTTTATTTCATTTACCACTTGATATCCAGATGTTACTCTCGCGTCTAACATTGTCATTAACACACCAAATATAATTAATGTTTCATGATTCACTTTTTTCTTTGTTTGAACTAGTCTTATTGTATTTAATAATTGTGTTAATCCATCCATGGCTAAGAATTCGCATTGAACAGGGATAATTACACCGTCGGACGCGATTAATGCATTCGTTGTAATGTAGCCAAGTGAAGGAGGACAATCAATCAAAATATAATCATAATCATCTCTTCTATCTTTTAACAAAGAATGTAGAATAAAATCTCTATTCATATCTAAGATAATCTTTTCTTCTATTCCTTGAACTAAGGTTCTGGCAGGTAATACGTGAATTAATTCATTCTTAGTTTTAACTAAAACATCATCAAAACTAGCTTCTTTCGTAAAACAATCAAAAATGCATTTGTCAAAACCACCTCTATTAATCCCCATACAGGTAGTTGCGTTTGCTTGATAATCCAAGTCTATTAATAATATTTTCTTTCCAAGTTCCGATAAGGCACTTGCAAGATTGATAGCCGTAGTTGTTTTGCCTACACCACCTTTTTGATTCGCTATGGATAAAATATAACTCATAATCTACTTCCTTACTTCTTTTCGGTTAAGTATTTCACTATCATTTCATAATTATCGTTATAAAATGCAATAACTTGATTAGAGAAAAACTCCGATAATTCTGTATCTTCAAAAATATTTGTGCTATTTTCTTCTCTGTCTGATAATTCTAATTTGTGCCACTCTCTATCTTTTTCTATTTCATGTGATAAATAACAATAAATTAAACAAAAAGCGATAATTTGTTCTTCAATCACTTCTGTGCTATCAGATATTTTGTAGCTATATCTATTTTCTGTGCTTGTGTCTGTTTCTTGGAAACGAATATAAAAGTTAATAACCATTGAAAACATATCTGTATTTTGGTTTAACAAGTATTTTCCTAACATATTTGCGGTTTTTTTCATGGCTACAGAGATTTCTTGATTTTCAATAATATCTGTTAACCCTTTTTCATGAATATAGACATACAAGTCAATAAGGTTAACTATTTCTTTTCCGTCTTTCATGATTTGTTCGGAAATAAATTGACTTAATTCAAAAGCTGCTTGTTGGAATTCAAGATCTTCATAAATTGGTGATTGATGAGCATCTTGTCTAATATCATCTAAATAATACAAAATATCTTCTTGATAATTGTGGATGATATGATTCATTTTCACCCATTCGTAATTCAAATCTGTATAAATCTTTTCATTATGTAACATTTGAATGAGATTGATTACATAAAATAAAACTAGAATTGCGATGTAAATGTACATAGAAGCTAAAATATCATCCACTAAAACTAATCCTGCTTGTGATTGTATCGTATAGAATATTCCCATTGCAACTACTACGGTCCCATATACTAAGAATGATAATAACTCTTGATAAAAGATAATGATTGTTAGTGATATATAAAAGAATATATAAGAGTAAAAACTATTTACCCCTTGAGTATAATAAAGCATTAGTAGAATCGAGTATATCATAGAAATTTGAATTGCGAGTAACGGCTTTTCAAATTTTAAAGCTAAAACCATTACTCCCATAAGAATAAATAATCCTATGATAGTCACAATCTTCATTGAAAGAGAATAATCAAAGAATGTTGAATATGGAATTGTTACTAATGTTAAAACTAATAAGAATGCCATAACTAACCAAACTTTAATTTTTCTTACTTCACTCATTGGAAGAAATTCTGTATTAAACAGTTTTTTAAAGAACTCTTTCATTACTTAATACCTCCTTTGCCAAAAGCGTCGGAAATAATCGCGTCGAATACCTCTGAGTTTTCTTCATATATTTTCATTACTCTAGAATCAATATAATAATAGTAATCCGAATTTGTAATTGTATTGAAAATATGTTCATCATCTATTTTAAACATTCCTAAGTAACCTTTCTTCAAAGTTACATAGAATATAACAAAAGCAATTATTTTAATTTCTGTAGAATCTGTTTGTTTATTAAAACTTTTAAAATGAGTAGCTGAGAAAATTTCTCTTTTCTTAATATCAACATTTTTGGTTTTAGAAATCTTTTCTGATATTCTACTAATTTCATTATTTTTATTAACAAGTAATATTTTTAAGCCATCAATATCTTCAACGGAATAATCTGAAAAGTCTTTAAGAATTTTTGATACTTCAGTTCCCGATTCTAAAAGTTTTAAAATTTGAATTTTCTCTTCAAAAATATTTGGTATTTCTAACTTATCACTAAAGGCTTGTAAGAACTCATTTGTTCTATCGTAATAAGATAAAAATTCTTTGTCTTCTTTATTAGTTTTATGTTTCAATTTCAGTAGCAAACTGATGTTGCGATGTTCTATTTCTTTTGAGGTCGATATTTGATTATGGAAAAAAGATTTTTCTTTCATAATAATATAAGCTGATATAGAAAGCATCAATAAGAATAAAACAGAGAATAAAATTATTGAAAAACTATAACCATTTGATGTGTTTTGTCCTAATAACAAATCTGGGTAGTTAAAAACAATCATCAGAAGAGAAAACAAGAAGTAAATATCACTGATTATCATTACTGAAATATCTTGGTATATCGCGCAAATTGAATAAGCAATGAATAGTAACGGTATCACTGATGGAGATTGAAAATATATGATTAATGCTGTTGCCATAGAGAACATTCCTAGTGTTGAGATGTATTTATTCATTTTTAAGTAGGTAGTATTTAACTCTCCATAAGAAGTAAAGACAAAATTAGCTGCCAGCAATAAGAAGTATCCAAACGCTATTGGAAATATCTCCAAAAACTTGTAGTTTGCAAGGATCATATAAGCAATTGTAAAAATCATCAAAACCAAAAATACCCCAGAAGCAATTTTGTTCTTGCCTCGAAGGTTCTTTATCTCTAGATATTCACGATATTGTTCAATTTCAGAAAATGCATATTTCCTCTTACCAGCCAAAATTCCCTCCTATAAAGGTCTCTTTTTTATCTTAAAAAACTGTCTTGGATATACCTTTTTTGTTGTTTTTATTTTCTTAATAAACAGTAGTACTCTTGTCTCAGAATCTGATATATTGTACTCTTCAACTCGTTCTAATTCACCACCGAGCTCTTCAATTGCTGACATAGCCTCCATTAATTCTTCTTGATAATTAATAGATTTGAATGCAACGAAATAGCCCCCTAGTTTTACGAAAGGAATTGTTAGTTCGGCTAGCATATTTAGCCTAGCAACTGCTCTCGAAGTAACGATGTCAAAATATTGCTTTTTGTCTAATTCTTCAGCTCTTCCATGAATTAAGTAACAGTTAGTTAGTTTTAATATATCAGCTAAGCCAGCTAAAAATTTAATTCGTTTATTTAGCGAATCTATGATTGTTAGTTCGATTGAATCGTTCATTATCTTAAGCGGTATGGATGGAAAGCCTGCTCCAGCGCCTACATCTAAGAACTTTTTGTTAGTTAAATCGATATATTTTGATAAAATTAGCGAATCGTAGAAGTGTTTGTAGTATACAGAGTCCTCATCAACAATTCTAGTTAAATTCGTAATTTTGTTCTCCGTGATTAAGTGTTCATAATATTTACTAAATCTAATATCGAGTAGCATCTCATTGATTTTTTCGTCTAAGTAATCTCTTTTTGTGAACACAATCATCACCTCTATTTCTTAATATATTCTATCATATTGTCGCTATTTAGTCTCGACTTTAATGAAACTTTATGTTTCATGAACTTTTCTTTAAGTAAATCAACAGCATTTGTATGTCTGTCGGATTAACGCCACTTATACGCGTTGCTTGCGATATTGTAAGTGGTCTTATCTCACTTAATTTGCTTCTTGCTTCTAATGCTAAGTTATGAACTTCCTCATAATTGATGCTTTTTGGTATTTTTATGTTTTCTTCTTTTTTTAGTTTGTTTGCTTCCTTAATTGCTTTTTCTATGTAACCGGAATATTTTATATTGATTTCAATCTGTTCTTCCGCTTCTTTTGTAGTTTCATAATCAAAGCCAAATAAGTCTTTGATCAATTCAAAGGTAACATCTGGTCTTTTTAGCAATTCATAGACTGACATTTTAACTTTTATTCTAGGAAGTCCTTTTGAAATCAAATATTCATTAATTTCCTTTTTAGGAGTAACAAAAGTATCTTTTAAATCTTCAATCACTCTATTAATCATATCTCTTTTAAGATTAAAGCTTTGATATCTCTTTTCTGATATCAAACCTAAATTATATCCATAATCTGTTAATCTCAAATCAGCATTATCATGTCTTAATAATAATCTGAACTCTGCTCGTGATGTTAACATACGATAAGGTTCTTTCGTTCCCCTTGTAATTAAGTCGTCAATTAACACTCCAATATATGCTTCATCTCTTCTTAAAATTAAGGGTTCTAATCCATTGATTTTTTGACTTGCATTTATACCTGCCATTAATCCTTGAGCAGCCGCTTCTTCATAGCCGCTTGTTCCATTTACTTGACCTGCCAAAAAGAGATTTTCTATAATCTTTGATTCTAATGTTGGCCATAAAGTTTGTGCATTAATCGCATCGTATTCAATCGCATATGCGTAGGTAGAAATAACAGCATTTTCTAAGCCAGGTAATGAATGAACCATCTCGTCTTGAATATCAAATGGCATTGAATTTGAAAAGCCTTGAAGGTATACTTCATTTATTGAAGCTGATTCAGGCTCGACAAATAACTGATGTCTTTCTTTATCTTTAAACCTTACAAGTTTCGTTTCTATCGAAGGACAGTACCTTGGCCCAACCCCTTCAACTAATCCACTATACATAGAAGATTTATCTAAATTCGCTTTAATTAATTCGTGTGTTTCCGGTCTTGTATGTATCAAATAACATGGCCATTCTTCATCTAAAACACGTAAATGTTGTGGTTCAAAACTAAAAGAATAAGCAAAGTTATCTCCTGGTGATAGTTCCATTTTACTAAAATCTACAGTATCTGTTTTGATTCTAGCTGGTGTTCCTGTTTTTAAACGATAAGTTTTATGCCCTAATTCTCTAAGGTGTTCACTTAAACCTACTGAGGCTTTTTGTTTATCTGGTCCTTGTACAGTGGATGTATTACCGATAAGAATTTTAGCTCCCATAAATGTTCCTGTTGTAATAATAACTGTTTTTGATTTAATTACTTCCCCGTTTTCTAATAAAACACCAGTAACTATATTATCTTCAACAACTAATCTATTTACATACATTTCGAGTAATTCTAGGTTTTCTTGTTTTTCTAAGGTTCTTAACATTTCTGCTGGATATTCTAATTTATCAGACTGCGCCCTTAAAGCTCTTACAGCCGGTCCTTTAGATTTGTTAAGCATCTTCATTTGTAGACAAGTTTTATCCGTATTGATACCCATTTGTCCACCTAAGGCATCTATTTCTCTAACTAGTGTTCCTTTAGCCGGGCCACCAATAGATGGGTTACACGGCATAAAAGAAACCATTTTAAGGTTTCCGGTTACTAGTATTGTTTTGTTGTTTAGTCTAGCAGCTGATAATGCGGCTTCTACACCGGCATGTCCTCCACCAATAACTAATATATCATACATAAAATCACTTTCTTTCAATAACATTTTATCAAAATAAAGAGAAAAATAATCAATTTAAATCAAATTATAATGTTTTAAGGCGTTATAAACTCCATAATCATCAACATTTGTTGTAACATACTTTGCTGCTGCTTTAACTTCATCGCTAGCGTTTCCCATTGCGATGCCGTATTTTACAGCTTTTAACATAGTTATATCATTATTCCCATCACCGATAGCATAAACTTCATTATCTTGATAGCCAAGATGTTTAATTAGTTTTTTTATTCCTTCGGCTTTTGAATCGCCTTTTAAATTTATATCAAATCCCATATGATTAGATATATTAAATGTAAGTTCTGGAAATGCGTCTCTATATTCTTGTACTTTTTCTAGTTCGAATGCTACCATAGCAAATACTTTTCTATCTTCATAAAAATTTCGATCTAGTTTAGGTATGTGTAATTTGAATACTTCAGAAAATTCATCAGGAATATCAGTTTCTTTTCGATAAGCGGTATAACTATCTAGATATTCAACAATTAAGTCAGCCCCAATTTTATCAGAAAAGTCCATGACTCTTTTTACTAATTCGCTTGGTATACTTCTTTCATAAACTACTTTGTCTTTATAAATAACATAAGCCCCGTTTGCCAAAACGAGATTTTCTATTCCAAGAAGCTTGTCTTTCCCGCTTAATACTATTGGGGTTCTTCCTGTAGCAATCGCTACCGTATGATTATTCGCTTTTAAAGCTTTAATACCCTCTATAACACCTAAAGCAGGAGTTCCAGAGTCTAACGTTGTTCCATCTAAATCAAAAAATATTAATGCCATTTGTTTTCCTCCAAATAAAAGAATCTCACCTGAAGCATCTCCACCCACATAAACACCTTACTTAAGGCTGCTTCCGTCAGGACCTGACCTGATTCATGGGCATCTATTGAGTGAAGATGCGTCAAACGAGATTCCAATAAGTATTATAACATAATCAATCAATAATTCAATTCTTTTCACTTCGTAATTTCTTAAAGAAATCCTTCAATAATTGATTCGATTCTGATTCTAAAATTCCGGTTTCCACTATTATTTGATGATTTGATTCAAATTCAAATACATTCAGTAGAGATTCATGCGCTCCATATTTTGGTTCTTTCGTTGCGTAGACTAATCTTTCTATCCTAGAATTGATTATAGCTCCCGAACACATGATACAAGGTTCTAAAGTAATATAGATATCACAGCCCTCTAAACGCCAACTATTGAGTTTCTTCGAAGCGATATCAATAGCTAAAATTTCCGCATGAGCTGTTGATTTTTGTTTTGTTTCTTTTAAGTTATGCGCCCTTGCAATAATTTCATTATCCTTAACAATAACACACCCAACTGGTACTTCTTCTAATTGAAAAGCTTTTTTTGCTTCTTTTAGAGCTTCGCCCATAAAGAATGTATCATTTTTTGTCGAGTAAATCATAAACATGTGGCTTTCCTGGGACTTCGTGACAATCTCTACATCTTGCTTCATATGAATCTTTCGCACCAATTAAAACGATAGGGTCATTATAGTTTGCTGGCTTTCCATCAATAATCCTTTGTGTTCTAGTGGCTGGAGTATGACATTTAACACATATAGCAGAAAGTTTTGTAACATATTCTGCGATAGCTAATAAATTTGGCATAAATGAAAATGGTTCTCCGCGGAAATCTCTATCCAACCCAGAAACAATAACTCTTACACCTTTATCCGCTAAATATTCGCAGATTTGTACTGCATCTTCGTCCAAAAATTGTATTTCATCTATTGCTACAACTTCAGTATCCGTTTTTACATAGTCCATAATTTGACTGGCTTTTGAAATGGATATTGATCTTGTTCTATTATTGTTATGAGATACTACTTCGTTATCAGCATATCTATTGTCAATCGACGGTTTAAACACAATTATATTTCTGTTTGCATATTCTAATCTTCTAACTCTTCTAATTAATTCTTCTGTTTTTCCCGCGAACATCGGACCAGTTATAACCTCTATCCAACCATCCTTTTGTGTTATATACATAATATCTCCTCTTTTCCTAAAAGGTAGTGTCAAAAGTTTGTATTTTGACCTACTTTTTTCTTATTTTTATACTCTTCATTTTAATAAAAAAAGAGT
>JAEIOE010000049.1 GCA_016342455.1 Mycoplasmatota bacterium
ATTATAACCCGATGATTATGGCTTGAATAAGCCAAAGTCATCGGGTTTTCAAGCTCACAACTGTCAAACTCAGGATACATAAAATCACTTCCTGGTTTGATAATTGAATGATTTTTTTGAATACTAGGAGCAAAGCATCTCGACTTAAGATGTGAGTTTTACTCAAAAATTCATTCAACTTAAGTGTGCGCTCATTGTTAATATGAAGAGTTGCAAGTTGATTTTGTAATGCATCAAGTTCAAGATGCAAATCTTCAATCTCTTGTTTCTTATCTTCAAAGGCTTTAACAAGATATTTATCATTTTGATTTGTTGCATCGGATATCCTTAAACTGATCAATCCTTTAATCTCATCTTCCACACCGCTTATTTCTCTTTGTTTAAATCCGATTGAATCAATAATTTGACTTGAATCAAAATTGTTTGTAATTGTATGTGATATCTTTTCAATGAGAGAAGGATTGATTATATCTAGTTTTAATAAGGCATCACTACATACCATTTCAAGCGTTTCATTATCAATGGGTAGATTATCACATTTGATTCTTTCTTTTGAAGTATTTTTGCAGGTTAGAACAACTCTTTCATTTTCTGTATGATAGTTATAATAGTTTCTATTTAAGACGCGTCCACAAGAGCCACAGTGAACGATTCCACTTAATGGGAACTGATTCCCATAACGAGATGAATCATTAACTGTTGAACGATTTTTGATAGTTTGCTGAACAACATCGAATAACTCTTTTGAAATAATGGCTTCATGATTATTTTCAATATAATACTGTGGAGCTTGTCCTGTATTGATGACTGATTTATGAGACAAATAATCAAGTGTAACTCTTTTTTGAAGAAGGACGTCTCCCATATATTTTTCATTCTTAAGAATATTCATAATATTGGCTGGATGCCAAACGACTTCTTTTCTACCGTTTTTGATTTCATTATCTATTAAGTGTTTGGTTATTTCTCTATAGGACATCCCTGAAATATACAAGTTAAAAATCATTTTGACTATTTTAGCCTCGTTTTCATTGATAATGATTTTTCCATTCTCATCTTTATCGTACCCGAGAAATCTGCTTGTATTGATTCGAATCGTTCCCTCCTTGTACCTTTTCCTGATACCCCATTTGACATTTTCACTAATGTTTCTAGCTTCCTCTTGGGCGATTGAAGAAAAGATTGTCAGCATTAGATCTACTTTAGAGTCTGTGGAACTGAGGTTTTCCTTTTCAAAAAAGACTTCGACATTGATTAATCTTAGTTCCTGGATAATTGATAGACAATCTACAGTATTTCTGGCAAACCGAGATAAAGATTTCGTTAAAATTAGATCGATTTTTCCATTTCTTGCATCTTCAAGCATTCTTAAGAAGTTAATGCGTTTTTTCATACTGGTTCCAGATGTTCCTTCGTCTGCATATAAATCCACAAAATCCCAATCAATGTTTTCTTGGATTCTATTTGTGTACTCATTGATTTGAGCATTATAAGAATTCAATTGATCAGTTGAATCTGTGGATACTCTTGCATAGGCGCATACGCGTTTCCTTCTTGGAAGTTCACCCGCATAACTAGGAATAAATGCTGGGGTAGCATCTATTCTGATTACTTTTCTTTCGTTCATTTCATAACCTCCATTTCGTTATCACACATATTCGCTCTAAAACAAACTATTATCAAGTCAATTCGATACGGAGTTTATTTTGCAAAAAGGATCTTGTGTTCTTTAAAGAGAACTAGGAGTGAATCATAAAATTCAATAAAGGAAATAATTCCTTTTTGATACAGTTTATCTAGTATAGCTTTCTTGTAATGATACTCAAGTTGATTTTGTTTGTCTGAATTCACTAAGACTCCTTCTAAAGAACAAAAAATCCTACGCATAAACATACGTAGGACATCTTAGGTCAAAAGACCAATTCAATTTTATCGCCACCACTATTGTATCAAATTCAAAATAAAATTGTGACCATCTAGTGTAGACGTTTTAAAAAT
Organism: Mycoplasmatota bacterium; assembly: GCA_016342455.1. Classification (GTDB taxonomy): domain Bacteria; phylum Bacillota_I; class Bacilli_A; order Izemoplasmatales; family Hujiaoplasmataceae; genus 4572-104. Next base: position 1,999 of record JAEIOE010000049.1, read on the forward strand.
CTTTTACAGCTTTTTTGATAATTCCAATTAAAAGTGTGTCAATTCCATCTTTATCTGTTTGGGTTGGCATCATATTTTTATCTAAATAAGTGTAAGTATTTTTCCGTCTTGAAGTAGGAGTAAGTCTCACTATTGACGGATAATGGAATTCCTTATCTCTTAGCAAAGCAAAAACCCCATCCTCATTGATTTGACTTATAACAAATAAATTCATATCGACAATCAAAGTGGTACCCTTAGGCATTTTAAGTAATATAGAATCTGATAGCAAATCAATTGCTACCAATTTTTTTGAATCATTGAGATTACTATCAAAAACAAAATTTTCATTTTGTGGAGATTTACGGTATTTGCCATACGAGTCAAGTTGGAATCTTGAAATCATGTTTGACTCGCCAATTGCGTACTTGTTTTTTCTTTTTAGTAGGGCATCAATAGATGTATCATACACATATGAAAGTAACATTAGATTTGATGCTTTGGCATCTGTTTGACCTTGTTCATAAGATATTAGTGTTTTCTTAGTAAGGGCCCCATAACAACGTTTAACTGTTTCATCAAGTGTTAAATTTCTAGATAATCTAATTTCTTTATCAATCCCAGAATAATCAACATATGGATTATTAAATACAAATTTTTCTTTTGCCATAATCTTCACTTCCTTCCAACTAGTAATATTTTATCACGTATTTAACAAAGTAACAAAAACTTTATCTAAATTGCATATAAAGTGTAATATATTACACCATATGAAATGGATAGTATGCCAGTTAGAAAGCATTTAGTGAACTTTGTAATCTCTCATATAAAGTGTAATTTTATGTCTATTGTAAGACAAGTAATCCATTCAAAAATATTCTATTATCTTTTGTTTTATTATTGAGGTACAGTTGTTAAACAAAAGAATATGACGGAGGGTTATAAATGGATTTAAGAATGTATTTGGTTAACGCGAGACAGAATAAAGGATATTCTCAAAGGCGGACAGCAAGAGAAGCTGGAGTATCTTATCAACATTACGCAAAGATTGAAAATGGTGATAGGGGAAAGAAGGTATCTTTCCTGACAATAGGACGCATCGCTCAAGTTTTAGACATACCCCTAGAAGATTTCTATCGGTTTGAAAAAGAATATGCAGATGAAGTGGAACTGAACAATGAATCTAGAAGGCATTGATTTCGAAGAACAAATCCACGGTTACATTCAAAGTCTGGATCGAAAAGAGATTACTAAAGTATCATACTTAAAGATCTTACTATCATTTAACGAGTACTTGAAAGCAAATTCAATTTTATCGCCAAATAAAAAGGATATCTTATGCTATAAAGAGTATTTATCAAAGAGAGTAAAATCAGCCTCAATTCAAAAAACAATTGTTGTTTTAAGAGGATTCTTTACATACCTTGATTCAGAAGATATCTATCGAAATATTATGACGGGAATTAGAGGGGTTAAAATAGAACCTACCTTCAAGCGATCTTCATTAACGCTCCTTGAAATGGGGAATCTGTTAGACAAAGCAAATGAGTTATCAGGATCAATCGAAGGCATTAGAAACTATGCAATTATCTCATTGTTAGCTACCACCGGACTAAGAACCATCGAAGTGGAAAGAGCCGATGTGAGCGATTTGGTTGCGATTAGTGATGTGTACAAACTGTATATTCAAGGCAAGGGTCACGATGATAAAGATTTATATGTCAAGATATCAGATGATGTTTATCAAATCATCATGAAATATCTTTTCTTACGAGAAGACGAATTTGAATCATTATTCATCACCCATGGTAGAAATAATCATGGAGAACGAATTAAGACGAGAACCATAAGAGGCATAGTTAAAGAAGTTTTAAGAAGAACAGGTATTGATGATAAAAGATATACTGCCCATAGCTTAAGACATTCTTTAGCTACGAATTTAATCTTATATGGACACGGCACATTAGAAGAAGCAAAACAAATCTTAAGACATAAAGATATATCAACAACCCAAATATATAATCATTCACTAGCAAGATCTCAAAATGATGGAGAACTAGTCATGAGCAAGCTTTTGTTTGAAAGAAAGGAAAAAGAACATGAGTGATAAAGTTGTACTATATGATGTGAATGATCTAATTGAAATTCTTAAAGTTACTAGGGTAACAATTATTAGGTATATTAACCAAAAGAAGATCAGAGCATTTAAAGTTGGACATGGTTGGAGAGTGACCAAAGAAGCTCTTGAAGAATTTATCAAAATAAGCGAAAAGAATCATGGCTGGAAAACCTAAACTAGGACTTGAATTCTTTTCTGTGGATGTTGATATGACTAGAAACATGAAAATCAAAAGATTAATGAGAGAATTTGGTTCAGAAGGTTATGCATCCTTTATGTATCTTCTATCCTGGGTATATGAAAAAGGACAATTTTGGCGATATGATAATCTTGAAGATGTATTGTTTGGATTATCAGAAGCAATCAATATTGATGAAGATAAAGCATTGCTTATCATTAATTATCTTCTTAATGTGGGTTTGTTCGATAGGAAATCTTTTGATAATGGATACTTAACATCAAAAGCAATTCAAGAAAGATATTATTACGCGACCAAAAGAAGAAAAGTACGGATTCTAGAAGAATGTTGTTTATTATCAAAAGAAGAAATGAAACTCATTGATAGCAAAACCGATTATCAAAATACCATCTATGTTGACAAAGATGACATTCATGTAAGCAAAGATGTGATTTCTGTATACAAGGATAGACAAAGTAATAGTAATAATAAAAGTAATAGTAAAAAAGATAAAGGAATGATAAATCATGATATTGGATCTGTCGATCCGAATACTATCCCTTTCCAAATTAATTATTATCTTCAAGTCTTAATAAACAATGAAATCGTTACTGGAACTGAAGACTGGATTACAGTATTAAATGACTTCTTGTATATGATAACTAGAAAACACAATAAAGATGATGTTAGAAAGGCAATCTTTTATACAATTAAAAGGATAAAGTATAACAAATGGATGGATTCTTCAGGATATGAAATATTGAGCAAAGAACCATATTTAGAGGAATCAATAACGAATAATATTGCGTATAACGAATCAACCATTGATAGAATAGAGCGTATGAAAAATTTTAGTAAAATGTTTTATTAGAAACTAGAATCACGATAGAAAAGCATACGGAGTATTTAACGGAGTAAACGGAGTATTTTTTGAAGTAACATCTAAAGTGATTTTAATTGAATTTGAGAGAAGACACACAAATGCAACGAGATTTCATACACTAATTGAAAAACCGTTGCATTTTATTATTTTTATGCTATACTATATTTGAAAAGAAGTGTGGTGAGGATATGAAAGACCAAAAGAAAAAAGATCTAATTCTGGAATACATAAAAAATAACTATGATAACAAAACACCTATATTTGTAAATGATATCTATAAAGCCTTTCCGCAAATTAGTGAAGGGACCATTAGATCTATATTTAAGCGCTTTAGTGAGGCTGGTGTATTAGAAAAAGTGAATAACGGTGTATACGCTTTGCCAAATAAAGAAAGCATTTTAGGTAAAACTACAGTTTATATTTCAGACGTTATTCAAAACAAGTATATTCTGAATGAAAAAGGTGAGAGAATAGGATATATAAGTGGAATAAACTTCTCAAATCAAATTGGGCTCACATCTCAAACCGCAAGTGTTAACACAATCTACTCAAATAACGTATCAAATAGAAAAAGGATGACAACACTAAAAAACAATCGGTTGATAGTTAACGCACCAAGAGTTGAAGTAACTGATGATAACTATAAATTACTTCAAGTATTAGATTTGTTGAATGAATTTGAGAAACTTAGTGAATACGACTTAAAAAAAGCATCAAAAAAAATATTTGAGTATTTAGGTGTTATTAGATTAAAAGGGGAAGAAGTAGAGTCTATTGTTTCTAAATACCCATTAGAAGCACAAGTGAAATTCTATAAAATTGGAGGAGCGAATGTTATTACATCAAAATAAAGAAGAATTCGAACAAATTGTTCAAGCGGTAGCTGATGATTTAGGGTTAGGTAATTTCCAGGTTGAAAAAGATTATTATGTTTCATTGTTTCTAAAGGAACTACAAAAAATGGAAACTAATATTCAAATTGTATTTAAGGGTGGAACATCTCTTTCAAAATGTTATGATATTATTGATCGTTTTTCAGAGGATATAGACCTATCAGTAAAATTCAATACAGATAAAATCACAACAGCTGAAAGAAGAAAACTAAAAACAATCATTACTGAAATTATTGAGTCTTTAGGTATGAACTTCATTAATCCCGAAGAAGTTGGATCAAGAAGAGACCATAATGAATACAATGTGGGATATAATAATGTATTTCAGCCAGACGAAAACACTGTACCTTACATAATTGTTGAAACAATTGTAGTTTATAGACCATACCCTATAAAAGAGATGGAAATTAGTAATTATATTACAAAGTATTTGAAGAAAAATAATAGGAGCGACTTAATTGAAAAATATGAGTTATCTCCGTTTGTAATGCCAATACAAACAATAGAAAGAACCTTTGTTGATAAACTTTTCGCAATTTGTGATTATCACTTAGGAAAGGAATATGACCGTTACTCAAGACATATTTTGATATACATATGATTTGGAACAGCGGAAAACTGAAGAAAGATTTAATGCAAGAAATAGTTCCTGATGTTATTAAAGACCGACAACTTTTTGGTAAGAGAAATCTATCATGTCAACCAGAAGCTGCACCTAACGAAATTTTGAAAGAAATAGTTGAACAAAAAGTTTACGAAGAAGATTATAATGACGTTACTTCAAAATTCATATACAAGTCGGTTGATTATAATACTTGTATTGAGAGCTTGAAAGAAATTATAGACTTAAATATTATTCCGAATCATATCAAAAAGTATTAGCGGATTGTTGCGTACTTCGTTTCACTGCTTTTTTGAGTATTTATTACCGATAATCTATGTTAACGGTCATGTCAATCATATAATAAGAAATAACAAAGATACTCGAACTAAACTTTGAGTATCTTTTATGTATCAAGTGCTTTTCCTAAAAACGTCGCCACTAGATGTCTATGCAAGATTAGATCCATCTTGTACAATATAGGGGTAAGTAAAAGGTGAGCGATTTACCTTCTGTAAGGAGAGGGCATTATTGGCAAGCGATGTAAGTATAGATAATACTATTGATCATTTTAAAAACAGCATTATACACCTGAGCGATGGGCTAAATAAAATCTCATCATTTGATCGTATACAAGGAAATAAATACGTTGAAGTACTTAATCCTTCGCTAAATGACTATCTAAGAGATAATATCCCAGAAGTTGAAAGAAAGAAAATATTGGAAAATGCAATCTATATTGATCAATTTGATAGACTAGTTCCTAAATTTAGATACAGTATTGAGCTTGAAAATTTAATCAAAAATAGAAAAATCTTAAACTTAAAAAATATTCGTAGTCATCCATTTGCTATGGTGTTAGAGTATATTGTTTATAATAAAAAACCAGATTTATTAAATGGCGAAGAAGTTTTAAAGATGCTATCTCATAAGTACTATACAAATGATTTTGAAATATACGAATATTTTGATGTTTTGAATTTCTTTCTTGATAAAGATATTATAGAATTTTTCGATATTCTACATCAAATTGTTCAAAAAGAATTTCTTGTAGCAGTTTTAGAGAATCTTAAGTACAACGAATCAGTGGATTTTATTGAACAAATTAATAAATTATCTAATGGTATGTTTGAGAGTTTTATTAGTGGGATTTTGAATGACAAAATAAAGAAAAAGTATCTTGAGGAAATAGTCGAAAGAATTAATCGAGAAGACATTTTAGATTATCAATATTTTGTTGAAAAAAATATTGATGTTGATGGTGTTAATGAGGCAATGATATATGATGAAATCACGGCAGAATATGAAGAAAGTGTTAGTAAAAAAATAGTAATAGAGCCAATTAGAATATCAACACAAATTGAGCCTGAGGATATAGCTGAAGCCGTGAGATCGATTGACTATGAGATTAATGAATCTATAGATCAGGCTATTAAGGCAATATACGAAGAACCGCAAAGTGATGATGTTGATTTTGATTCTCTGATAAGTAGAGATGATGAAACTAACGTCGGAATTGAAATTGATAGCATGTTTGATTCTTTACTGGTAAAAGTATAATTAAGATATTACCGATAATCTATGTTAACGGTCATGTCAATCATATTATAAGAAATAACAAAAACTTTATGTTTATTATATGTCTTTAATTAGACATTAAAGTAGACATTATATAAGGAAAGTTTATAAGTTTAAAATATAAGAAAACTTTAAACATATAAAATACCTTTATCAAGGTCTTTAATGCATTAAAATATAAGAAAAGTTGACAAAAATATATTTTATGTTATAATTGAGTTGAAAGAGGTGATGATATGAAGCAAAGTCTGGAATCATTTATCTTAAATCTTGAGCCAGGGAAAGTATATGAAATTGATGAAATAATTAATCTGTTCGATAGTAATACCTTGTCAAGGAACTATGTGACAGTTACATTGAGTAAACTATATAAAGATAATAAGATTGCGAAAACAATTAATGGCAAGTATTATATACAAGTAGATGGTTTGATTGCTCCATTACCTGTTTCAAAAGAGAATGATATTATTCAGCGGTATATTACAGATGGAAATCTTGTTTATGGTGTGTTTTCTGGATATAGAATATTAAATAAATGGGGTCTTTCTCAGCAGTATGCTGTTCAAAAAAAAGTGATAACCAATAATATTAATATTCATAATTACTATATGAAAAAATTAAATGTAAAATTGAAAAAATCAAAATTTGAGATTAATAAAAATAATTATCAAATTGCTGAATTTTTTGAAGTATTAAAGTCATATGCTAATAAAAATGTAAATGAGAATATAGAAAATATGGAATACCAAATTGCAATGTATGTTAATAAAAACTTCTCTGATAGAGAAAAAATCGAAGTGGTATATTACCTTTATAATTTTGAATCATCAATTACTGTAAACAAATTTATGAAAGTTTTTGAGTATTTAGATAAATTGATACACAATATAAATGATATGTATTGGAGGGATGAAATTGAAACTACATGAAAATAGCGAGTTGTTCGAACAACTATGGGCCTTAACTGCAGCGATGCCTGAAATTGATTTAGATGCATCCATAATTGAAAAAGACTACTGGGTAACATTTGCATTAAAGAGATTAAGTTTGGAAGAAAAAGCCATTTTTAAAGGTGGAACAAGTTTATTTAAAGCATATAGATTCTTGAACCGTTTTTCTGAAGATATCGATGTAACATTTACTGAAAGTATTGGAAGTAGTGCTTTCAAAAGTATGGAAAAAAGAGTAATGAAAGAACCATTTATTCGAATTGATGATGCAACACAATATAAGGATAAAAGAAGTTCTGATTTTCGATCGATTGCTTATTCATATCCGAGGAAGAATGATAAAATTATTTCTAATTTAAAACCCTATATAGTTTATGAATGTTATAAGTATAATCTTACTTTTCCCTGGAATATGAAAGAAATAACTTCATTAATATATGATTATTTGAAAAAGAATAAACAAGATGAAATTATTAAAGAACATGAACTTGAACCTTTTTATTTAAATGTTCTAAGCGTAAAAAGAACTTTCTTTGATAAAATATTTGCTGTTAATGAAAGCTTAATAGATCAAAAAAATATCGCTGTTTATGCAAGACATGTCTATGATCTATGTAAAATAATAGAATTGGACGAAATGCAATTAGCTTATACATCTGGTGAAGTTAAAACATTATATAAAGATTTCTTAGAAGCTAGAATTGCAATGTCAGGGAGTTCAATAGATGAGAAGTTTGATATAAATTCTTGTAATATGATGAATTGCGTAAATGAAACCTTTATTTCTGGATTTACGGAATTTCAGGATCAACTTGTTTTTCCAAATAAGAAGATTACAATTGAAAGAGTGAATGAAGTGATTAGTTATATCACAGACTATAAGTATAATTAGAGAGGATTTTCCTCTTTTTTTGTACTCTTTATATCCGATAATCTATGTTAACGGTCATGTCAATCATATAATAAGTAATAACAAAGATACTCGAACTAAACTTTGAGTATCTTTTATGTATCAAGTGCTTTTGTTAGAAACGTCGCCACTAGCTGTCTATGCAAGATTAGATTCATCTTGTACAATATAGAGGTAAGTAAAAGGTGAGCGGGTTACCTTTTCTAAGGAGAGGGCATTATTGGCAAAAGCATTAGACACATTTGAACGATGGGAAAATCAAGGATTACTGAAGGATAAACTTAAGACAATTGAAGAGTTAGTCTCTAAAAATGTTGTACAAGAGAAGATAGCAAAAGTTTTAGGGATTTCTGAAAAGACACTTCAAAAACTAAAAAATAGACATGTCGAATTCGCAAGAGCTTTTTCAAAAGGCGAAACGGACATGAAGGATAATCTGATTGGAGCTATTTACAAAAAAGCAATTAGTTTTGAGCATGAAGATATACAAACATTAGTGGAAGATCAAAATGGTAGGTCCAAAAAGAAAATAGTCAAGACAAAAAAGTATTATCCACCAGATCTTAATAGTGCTAGACACTTGTTAATCATTAAGAAAGATTATGATTATGATACCGATTCATTAAAAAGATTAGATACAATTGAACTCTTGATTGGCTCAATATCATTCAATGAAGAATTTGAGTATGATGATTACAAAGTAATCCAAGCCGGAATGGGTAATGCAACAAATAGGATTTATAAAATCTGGATTGGTATAAAATTTAAACAGTGGGGTATGATGTCATATGTATAGATACTAGAGCAGGATCAGACATAATCTTGCTCTTTTTTCTTGACAGAAAGCAACTCCATATGAAATTGAGTAAAACTCCGTACGAAACAGAGTAAAACTCCGAATAACACAAGCGTTTTTAGAGTAAAACTCCATAATGACTAACCATAGAAATGTTAAAAGCGAAATTAAGTAAATTCACTCCTTTTTTAACTAAAAAAAATAAACACTGCATGGACACAGAGTAAAACCCCGAAGATTTTTAGTGAAAAACAAGATAAACTCCATATGGACAAGACAATAAAATTTAACACCTGTTTAAAACTAGTGTAGACGTTTTGAAAAAATGCTTGACAAAGCAACTGAGTGACCTATTAGAAAGAATAAATATATAATCCATAAATAGGTCTAAAACATCATAATCAAGGACAATTAGAAAAATACAAATAAGTAATAAAACAGCTAAAAATAGCTGTTTTATTTAGTTTTTAGAAAAAAACGTTTACAAAACTTATTTACATCAAGTGAATAAGTCATAATTTGATACTTTGTATCCATTGTATAAATAGATTTGGCAATTATTGTGAAAACCTGTATATTTAAACCATAAATAAAAATATTCTGCTTATTACATATTGATTTACTCCTGAAAATGGTATATAATACATTTAAATGGAGGAAACAGATATGATAAAAACGATAGAAGATTTAAAAAAAGATTACTCATCCTATAGTGATATACCAGGAAAAATTAGAAGAGATGTTAAAGAGGGAAAACTAGTACAAATAGTTAGAGGTCTTTATGAAACTAGTAAGAATACACCAGGATACTATTTATCATCTTATATTTATGGACCTAGTTATATATCTTTTGAATACGCTTTATCTTATTATGGATTAATTCCTGAAAGAGTAACAGCGTATACATCAGCTTCTTTTAATAAACGTAAAACAAAAATATATAGTACATCTTTTGGTAATTATATTTTTAAAGATGTACCAAAGTTAGCATTTCCTCATGAAATAAATATAATTGAAGAGAATGGATATGTTTATCATATAGCTACAAAGGAAAAAGCATTATGCGATAAGTTATATGATGCTAAACCTGTCTATAGTATTAAACAGCTGAGAAGTTTATTGTTCAATGATTTACGTATAAATGAAAATGAGTTTGAATCCTTGAATAAGGAAATTTTGATAAATTTAGTATCAAAGTATAAATCCAAAAATCTAACTTGGTTAGGTAAGATGGTGAAGGAGAATAAGTAAATGCAAGTATTAGATCAAATGCTTAAGAAATATAGTTTGGAATCGATAGAGGATAAGAAAAACGCAATAAAAGAGATAATTCAAGAAATTGTGTTAAGTGGATTGGCTAGATCAAACTTCTTTAAGGATGTGGCGTTTTATGGTGGTACAGCATTAAGAATTTTTTACGATTTAGATCGTTTTTCAGAAGATTTAGATTTCACTTTGTTAGTTAGTAATCCTGATTATGAAATTTATGAATATATTTCTTTTGTAAAAAATGAAGTTGAATCATTAGGACTGAAGTTCCAAATCGAAGAAAAGACAAAAACGAAGAGTACAGATATAAAATCAGCATTTTTGAAAGGAAATACTAAAGAACAATTTTTAGTATTCTATCCTGATGAAAATCAAGACTTATCAATCTTACATGCTGATGAAAAGATAAAGGTTAAATTTGATATTGATACAAATCCGCCATCATTCGCATCTACAGAAGTCAAATATAGATTATTGCCTTATCCATACCAAGTACGAGTATATGATTTACCTTCATTATTTGCTGGTAAAATCGACGCTGTATTAAGTAGAAGTTGGATGAATAGAGTTAAAGGAAGAGATTTTTATGACTACATATACTTTCTTTCAATGGATATACAAGTAAATATTAAACATCTAAAGTCTAGATTAGTACAATCTAAATTTATTGAAGAAAGTTATGAACTTACTAGAGAATCACTTATAGAGATGCTTAATCAAAGATTTGATCAAATTAATTTTGAAGATGCTAAAAAAGATGTAGCACCTTTTATCTCTGACCTAAATAAATTGACATTATGGAGTTCTGATTTTTTTAAAGAGATAACTAAAAATGTTAAGCTAAGTTAGGAGAGTGATTTTATGTTGAAGATTCGCGAGTTAAGCGATGTCATAGACATGGCGTTATCTATCAAATATGACGAACATGTTTACTACAACAGGAAAACACATCAAATACACATTGAATACGAAGATGGTAGTGAGTTGTTGGATGAAGATTATGAGTTTAGAGAAATTGATCCAGATCTATTAGAGGTCGAGATAGAACCATTTGGTCGTGATTTGTTCTTGGATTTCTTTGCGACAGTGGAGCATCAAAAAGTAAGACAAATGATGTTTGATCAATTTCATGGTAGTGGAAAATATCGCAAAGTAAAGAACTTATTCCCAAGGTATCACTTACAAGAGAAATTTTACAAATTTAAAGATGAGTATCATCTGAAAATAGCACAAGAATGGTGTAAACTGCATGAAGTAAACTATATAGACATTGACGGAGAAAAAGTTGTCTTTAGTAAGTAAGAGAACAGTTATTGTACACTTTAATAAAATAGGAGGATTTCACTATGAAAATATCGGATTTTGAATATTATATAAGTGATATCATTGTTGAACGTGGAGAAGGTTACTACATGGATGGAGACTACAAGTTAATGCATAGAAATGGTAATCAGGTTGTATATCAAGTTTTTGGTACAAATGCATATACCACTAAAATTGATTTAATAGGAGATTTAATCGCATCGACTTCGTGTGATTGCCCTTATGATCAAGGACCAGTCTGTAAACATATTGTAACTGTACTTTACGATTTAAGAGAGAGACAAATAGATGAGAATAAAACTGACATTTCAGACGTTGAGCAACTAATTAAAAATCTACCTGACAGTGTTGTTAGGGATGAATTCTTGAGTTTGCTAAATGCTAATCCAGAATATCAGCAAAAATTATTACTAAAATATGGACAATTGAAAGCAGAAAACATAAATGAATTAGTTATCAATGCATTTTATGCTGCTGAAATTGAATGCGACAAATTCGGATTCTGTGAACTGAGTGATTTTTCAGGAATCTTAGAAGACATTTTAAGAAACTTAGAAAAGAAACACTCTTTACCTGAAATGATATTGTTCGTGAAAGAGATAACAAAAGAAGTTGAGAATATATTTGAGAGAGAGTATGGGCACACTGCAGGACTTTATGAAAACGATACGTTTTATTTGACTGAGTTTGCTGATACTTACTTTGATGAGTATACAAGTAAGAAAAATATAAATGGAATAAAAGATATAGTAGACTCATACGTACAGGATTTTTATGAAGAAGTTGATTATCATAATTCTAGTATACCTACACACGTTTTGTTTACTTTAGAACGTCTGAATTATGCTGAAATTGCGAAGAATAAAATAAATGATATAATCTTAGATATTAAGAAAAATGCTAAGAAGTACTTGAGTTATTCGATATCTGATTTTCTGTTCATACCTTCTGAAGATCTTGAGGAATATAAGAAAAAAGCTCTTAACCAAAATAGTATTTTACTATCTTTGGATCATTATTTGTATAATCAGGCAGTGAATAATGAAAATGATGATCAAATAGAAAAAATCATGAATCGGGATTTTCTTCTTGATTTTTACTTTTATAAGCAAAAAATATTCTCGTTGATGGCAGCAAAAAAATATAAGGAAGTTGAATTACTTCTAATGGGTGACTTTAATAACTATATGTATTCATCACAAGTTAAATCATTGAAAGAAGACCTTTACAAAAGAACGAATAGAAGTGATGGATTAAGGGAAATGTACATAACTGAATTAAAACAAAGATTTACTATGAACACATATCTTCACTTTAAAGAATTGTCAAACGAGGTAGAGTTTAAAAGGTTACTAAAAGAAATAGTAGATAAATACTTGGGTGATAGATTTGTACCAAAAGATTTAATTCATATTTTGATTATGGAAGAACTAGATAAATTAATAATTAAACTAATCTCAAACCATACACCACTTGTTTCGGAGTACTATGACCTTTTATCTGATAAGTATGAAACGGAATTAAATGAAATTTATCAAAGCTATATATACGCTTTCGCTAAGACCGCAAACAAAAGATCTCATTACAAGAAAGTTTGTAGTGAGATAAAAAGATATAGGAGTTTAACTGGGCTAGATGTTGACCCGATAGTAGAAGAGTTAAAGGTTTTATATAAGAAAAGAAGGGCAATGATAGAAGAGTTAGATAAAGTATCTTCAAAATCAAAGTTCGTGAAAAGAACTATTATACATTCTTAAGTTTTTTGTAAAAAAAAGCGAATTTTCCGACTGACATATATAGTTCTGAGTAAGCCATTAGAAAGGAATCATTATCTAATATTTAAAAGTTGTTAAAACTCATTATCTAGAGACATAGGACAGACTGAATACAGATACAAGATTATGTTCGAATTTACGGAGATTTTTTTATTTTTAATCAGAAGAATGATTATTGTATAATGTCCCTTTTTAATTACAACAATCTTGGCAAATCAACACTGTGAGTTTACATTCCAATAGAATTTTATATATGTATTGAAAACTCATAATGGTGCGAACTTCATAAAGTCAATTACCATTGATAAATCAAGTAATGAAGTGTTATTATGTCAATGAGGATATTGATTATAGTCAAAAAATAGGTAGTGTCAAAAGTTTAATGGAAGAATGAATTAAGCGATATATTCTTGAGGTTTAAAAAGACTAGTTGAATATG
>JAEIOE010000050.1 GCA_016342455.1 Mycoplasmatota bacterium
ATACAGAACAATAAATGGATTTAAGTAAATACAATAAGAACCATTTAAAATAGTAAAACAAAGTGATATAATATCAATTATAAGTAAGTTTTATAATTATTTTTTCACGCTTAGGGGGGTTATGTGTCCCAAATAATCGTGGCAGTGCAAGAAAAAGCTGTAATAAAAGCATCAGAGTTTCTTGAGATAGAAATCCCTGAAATTGTCCTCTTTACAAGTGATGATGCTGATAAAAGAAACATTAATAGTATTTTCTTTCCAGAAAATTACTCAGTAGCATTTAATAGGAAATGGCTTGCTTATGCAAATCCAGAAGAAATCTTGATTTCATCTTTTCATGAATGCAGGCACGCTTTTCAATGGCTTGTCGTGAGCGATAAATATCAAGGTAATAGACAGGTGTCTCAAAGCATTGTAAAACAATGGAAAGCTAATTTTGATAATTATGTGCAAACAACAGGTAATATTGCGAATGACACGGGTTATTTGGATCAACAAACAGAGAAGGACGCTATTACGTTTTCAAATGAATTACTATTATTTTTTATAAAATAAATATTTATATTTTGCGTTTTATAACAAATCCAGAAGAATACAAAGCATAAAACACCTAAACATAGGTGTTTTATTTTTTACGCGACATAAAACCCCCGCTTTTTTGTTTAAATCTGTCGCTTGCAATTCATTATTGGTTAAAATATAATAAATTATAGATGTGAAAATATGTACAATTTCATAAACTAGATGAGAATTTTGCGGACGGGTAAATTTGTTCGCATTTCCAATATAAAAAATAGGGGGAATAATAAGATGTTTAGGAAGATTGTTTCAATTATGCTTTGTGTATTTATGATTGGAGGGAGCGTGATCCCGCAGAATAGAAAAGTTGTTTATGCGCTCGATGACGCATTTAATGCTGCTAATTCTTTTGAAGAACAAAGTGCCTATCCTTCCACCATTGATTCAGATTTTGATATTAGTCAAATTGCAATTGATAGTGAAATTGAATCAGAAAGAACTGCCTATACAAAAACATACAGAAAAGTCGATGGCTCATATGAAATAGCCATGTATAATGACATTGTCCATTTTTTTGATGAAGGAGAATGGAAACAAGTAGATAATAGTTTAAATGATATCGGGGAAGAGTTTGAAACCAACGCTAACTCATTCAAACTCAAGTTTCCTAAGTATCTGGACGACAACAAACAAATAAAACTTTCAATGAATAATTATGGCATTGATTGGAATATTCTGAATATAGAATCAACGAGTATTGAGTATGATGATGCTATTCGAAACCCATCAAATATGAAGGAATTAGTAAATGTTAACCAATCAGTATTTTATTCAAATATTCAACCTAATGTTGATATTGAATATATAGTATCAGGCAGTCAGATTAAGGAAAATATTATCTTGGATAAATATATTAAGAACTTCTGTTTAACATTTGAATACAAGTTGAAAGATTTATCTTTAATTGAAGATGAACAAGGAAATATCGTATTCATAAATGATAACAATGAAATAGTATTTTATTTTAATGATCTTTATATGCTTGATGATGAGATGAGAGAATCTTTTAATATTGAGTATAAACTGATAAATACTGGAAACAAAACATACCAAATCACAATTGTCCCTGATGATGAGTGGCTTGCAACAGCTAATTATCCAGTTAAGATTGATCCCACAACAGTTGTACCTCAAAATTATTTATATTTTGAGGATACTACAATTAAAGAAAATTACACCACCGATTATTCTGCTTGGCAATATTTGATTGTAGGTAATTATCAAGTTGATAGAAGATATAGGGGATTAATGAAGATACAAATTCCAGGTGGAGTTGAAAATGAGTATATTACATATGCAAGATTAACATTATCACCTTCTGCTCAGAACAATGGTTCACAAATAAACCTGTATAGAAACACTTCGGATTTTGTGGATAGTGAAGTTACATGGGCTAATCAACCAGATATTGTAGATACTGCGGAGGATTTCTTTGTCATAGATGGTCAGTCGAAATATGTTTTTGATATAACTGGGGCAATGAAATATTGGCAGAGTAATCCAAATTATGGATTTTCAATTAGGTCAGCCAATGAAGTTTTATCTTATAACTCAGTTAAGTCAGTAGAGTGCACGACTACATCGCTTAAACCACTTGTTGAGATTGGATATGTTGAAAGAGCGGGATTAAAAGACTATTGGACCTATGATTCACAATCATTGGGCGATGCAGGAACAGGTTATGTAACCGAAAATAACGGATATTATACGAATGTAAGAAATGACATAAATTATTCAAATGAAAAAACATCACTGAATTTGTCATATTATTATAGTTTTGACACAAGAACTACAAATTACTTTAATGCTGGATATGGTTGGAGGTCAAACTACGATATATATTGGGAAACATACAGTTCTTCTATAAAATACGTGTCATTCGGGGACGGGAGCACAGCATACTATAATCAGTTGACCTTATGCCCAGACTGGATAACGACAGAAACAGGACATACATATGTATGTTATTTGTCAGAAAACGGAGATGGAAGTGTATTTGTAGATGATTATTATTCAACACATAGTTATTTTCTATATACAAAAGAGGGTACAAAATATACATTCGATTCCAATAATTGGCTTAATGAGATTATTTTAATCAATGGGGACTCATATAGCATTTCAAGAAACAGCTACCAAAATGTTACTCAAGTTATAGATTCATACAACAATAAAATTGTTCTATATTATAGTTCATCAAACCAAAGATTGATGTATTCTTACTTGTATACATATGATAGTGACAATTCATCCTGGTACATGTTGGAGAAAAACTATTATGCATATGATTCGTATGTTAATTTGAATTATATTTATCGTTTTAATTATTATGATACCGATAATCCATCATCTTATGATTATTATAAAAGAGTAGACTACAATTTTAATGCTTCTCATTATTTAGTAGATTTTATTAATACACGAAGCAACACAAAAGTAGTTTACAGTTATTCAAACGATTTTCAGAAAATAGATTCGTACTCTGTTACAGTAAATGACCTAAATATGGGATTTATTAGTTTTCAATATAATCCATTTTCTACTACAAAAGAAGATCATTTAGGAAATAAAATGCGGATATCATTTGATGCATATGGTCATGCTATTAGCACTATTAGTGATGAAGGAAATGCAAGTTATTCTGAGTACCTTAACATATATGACTCTACCACGATTAACTATAATCTTAATAATAAAGTAATTCAATCGAGTGGGACTCAAGATACTCAAGTAAATTTAATATTTAATAGTACATTTAGAACTCAAACCTATATTTCAAGTGGAAATACAGGTGGTTGGTATAAAAATATTGGTATTACTGCTGGTTCAATGTATTATTCAACAGAGACTATTAATGTTGCAGGCACAAACTATATTTATAAAATAACGAGAACTAGTGATTCATATGGTACTCCTTTCAGCCTTAGGCAGAAGCTTGTTCTTGATGAGGGAACATATGTACTAAGAGGGAAGATTAAGAACCCAGGGAATCTGGATGGGAATGATCTGGGAGCATCAATCAATATTATAGGAGCATCAACTTCGACTACAGTAGAACAAATACACAATACCTCTGATTATGTTACAGTGGCCATTTCTTTCACTATTGATTCTGATAATACGACTGTTTACATAGACCTACAAAACATGAGTTACTCCACAGCGGTATTTGATGATGTTCAAGTGGATAAGGGGGCATTCATTGATAAGTTCAACTTGATTCAAAATCCATCTTTTGAACATTCAACTACATATTGGACAACAAGTAATGCTACAGTTGTTAGCACACCTTCTGATGATTTCTTGCCAGACGATCTTGAGTCTAATAGTGTTTACCTTAACAGTTCAACAACATCGTATCAGAGATTATATCAAACTGTATACGGTTCATTTGAAAATGGAGAATCACTGACATATGGAGCGTGGATTAAGAGTTTTATAGTTGATAACTCTCAAGATGATTCCTTTGTTAATATGTTTGTTCGAATTAAGGCATATAACAGCTCAAATCAATTGCTTAGTACACAAATTAGTGATGTGCTTTCCATTCAAAGGTACACTCAAGACTGGCAATATATAATGGACTCCATTGTGATAAACAATCCTTATTCTAGTACAACTGATTATTATTTAATTGAATTTAATATAGAGTATAAAGGGGGAAATCCAATATACGTTGATGGTGTTCAACTATATAGAACAGGAATGTTCACTTATTTTGATTATGGTGAAATATCTTCGGGAAATGGTAATGTTATATCGGTTTCTACTTCAACAATTACAACAGAATATCTTTATGAGGATGCAGATAACCCATTCAAAGCGACTGAAGTTAGTAAGAACGGAACAATGATGATGTCTATTGATTATGATTCGTTGGGTAATGTTCAAAATATCGAAAGAACGAATGTGTCTAGCGATATGGAGTACGACTCTAGTGATAGTAGTATACTAACAAGTATATCTATTAGTGACGAGTTGGGAGAATACTATACTACTTCTGTAGGTTATATTAATAATAATCAATTTATGTCCTCGCTTATTGATCCTTATGGTAATGAAACAGAATATAACGTAAATGTTCAGAATACATTATTGGAGAGTTTGGGACTGCCTAGTGGAAATACTCAATATTATAATTATGATAAGAGTGGAATGCTGACTTCAACATACATTAATAATCATCTAGGAGAAGCAGAATATGTATATGATAGTGATGATAGGTTATGGAAAATTGAAGTGGATGGATTAATATATGAAATAATTTATGATGATACGACTAACATAGGTATAGTAAAAGAGATTAAAGTTGATGGTATTGCTTTATCAACAAAAGAATATGAAACTAAAGTTGTAGGTCAAATTACCTATTATACAAATCTAGTTTCTTCTGAGGAATTAGCTACCGGAAACACCTATGTTTTTGAATATGATGATGACGATTTGTTAATTGAAATCTGGTATAAGGATACTCCAACATCGACTGCAGAACTAAGGTTTAAATATGATTATGATGCAATTGGTCGTCTAATATATTTTGAGGATGTTCAAAATTTAAAAACATATAACTACACATATAATTCCATTGGGAAAATATCTAGAATCATGGATGAAAATGGAAATTGTAGAGAATATATGTATGACGATTATGGGCAGTTGAGTGCTTACTATTACTCAATAAATGGAAATGAAAGATTAGTTAATTACGATTTCAGTGAAAGCCTTCAAAAATATACAAGCACAACATATTTCATTTCTTCTACTAACGAAATCGAAAAAACATTTAATTATGATTCGGATCAACTAGATCGTCTTGAAAGTATATTCCTTGAAAATAATGGGTCCTATGTATTTAAAAAATACATTAACTACGATGATGATGATATAATTGTCGACGTAGGAGATGATGGAGTATCTACAAGAGTTAATCGAATCTATTATCAAAACTCTGGATATATGTATACTAAGTATTATTTCTATGAATATGAATTTGATGATATTGGCAATATTCTCGAAGAAAGTGAACGATATTTAGTTTCTACTCCATATGGGTATACTGAAGAAGTTTTAACAAAAAAAATGTTCTACTATGATGAACTCAATCAGTTGATTAGGGAAAATGTCTGCACTGCTGACTGTAATACTAGCCCTGCAGGGTACACAAATGAATATATCTATGATGGCTTTGGGAATAGAACTTATGTAAAAACATACAACTATACAGAGGCAATTTCATTAAGTGGCTTGACACCAGTTAACATTAGTGTTTATACTTATACTTATAGTTGGGATGACCAATTGACGACAGCAAACGGATACACATATTCATATGATGATTCTGGAAATGTGTCTTCAATGATAGATTCAGTTGCCGGAGCATCTATTTACTATGAATGGGAAGGAAGAGAACTAGTTGGATATGAGTATTCAGATATGTGGGAAGGATTTAATGTAAACTACGAATACAACGATGCAGGATATCGTGTTGAGAAACATATAAATAGTGGTAACTATTTATATGAGCTTGATGGAGATAAAGTTCTTGTTGAGACAATTCCTGGGCATACTCTTTATTATACCTACGATATTAACGGAATATTAATCAGTGTCAATATTGACGGGGATGAATATTTCTATAAATTTAATTTGCTGAATGATGTAATAGGGCTATATGATGAATCAGGAGATTTGGTTGTAACCTATTTTTATGATTCATGGGGTAATTTACTTGATATGGTAGATAATTCTGGAACAAATGCAGGCTCTCTTAATCCATACAGATATAGAAGTTACCGTTATGACTGGGAAACTAACCTGTATTATCTTAATAGCCGTTATTATAATCCTGAAACTGGCCGATTTATTAGCGCAGATGGTTTAATAGGGGATGTTGGGGATATCTTAAGTCACAATATGTATGCTTATACTGAAAACAATCCAATCAGCTATGTTGATCCAAGTGGGTACACTCAGGCTCAAGGAGCTGGAGGTGGATATGGTGATACGCAACCTGATGATTATTGGAATCCAATAGATAACATCAATACAGGAGAATATAACTCGTATACAGAAACGTCTGTTTATGCAACTCAAAAATATTATTACAATGGTCAAGAAATAACCTATGAACAGCAGTGTGGCATTGAGAAATGCACAGAGAAATATGAACATGATGCAAGATTTACGATTGGACAGTTTGCAGGAGTAGGGGCATCTGTAGGTTTGTTTTTTGCAATTGCAAGCACTGAAGGGATAGCGGTATCTTATGCACTTATTTTGGGCTTTCTAGGCACAGCAGGGTTGTTTGCTGTTGCAGCTATATTAGCTTATATAGCATATGTAATAATTGTCAATTATAATTATCAAATTTGTATATACGAGGTGTTAAATAATGATGGCTTATAAAATGGCAACATTTATTGATTTTCTTGATAGTATAGGTTATTTATATATGGTACTTATTACTTGTTTTTCTTTATTAGTATTTTCTAAATTTTTGCATAAATCAAGCAACAGACGTTATTTGTATATCTCAATTATTTGTTCGATAATCCTTGCTTTCATTTTGTTTGTTTCTTTAATTCAACAAGATTACTACTCACTTGGGGGACTAATATTGATTTTGGGGTATTTCACATTTCATTTTTATTTTCGGGATATATCACTTAAAACAAATCATGAGAAAATGCGAATTATAGCGTTAATATTTGCATTTTTAGGGCTTTTTGTGACGCTTATGTTATATGTGTTATATGAGATTAATTACCTAATACTATCTGTATTAATTATTGCTGTGTTTGAAGGGTTTATTAGGATAATATACTCGAAAAACAATAATTAGGTATGAAGTAATGAATAATAATATTGAAATGAAAAAGAATAATAGCATTAGTAGTATTTTTCGTAATTTTGTAATAGTAGTATATTTGTTATACATAATTGGAATGGTTTTACAATTGTATTTACTCTCAAATGATTCGCTGAATAGTACAGTCTATGGGTTTATTTCCTTTTCTAGTGTTGAGCTAGATTTCTTAGCTTCATTTCCAAATATTAGTATAATCGTATTCAGTTCCCTTGTTCCAGTAGGAATAATTTTAATGTATGTGGGTTTTAAAAAAGGAAATGATACCTTAAAAAAAATAGGAAATAGATTTCTGATTCTTACTTATAAACTGTATTTCATAATGATGGTTATAACTATTATATTGTTATATGCTTTGTCAGTATTAATCCCAATGGGATTCATTTTATTCGTATTTATATTACCTATATCTTCCTTCTTGCTTTTTCTCATGAATTCAGGAATTGTATTCGCAAAAAATAGTTATCTCATGTATAATCAGAATTATACAGGAAGATTGATAAAAAGAAAGAAGTTTTCAAGTTTTGTAAAATTTGCTGTTATTCTATTTGGAATTGCTCTAGTAATTATTGTATTTGTTTTATTGTTTGCTATTTTTACAGGGAATTTATATACTTTTCAATTAGAAGGATTTCCAATAATTGCTAAATTTATTGCTGTTTTCATATATTTACTAATTTACACTTTAATTCCTGTTTTATACTTCCTGATAAACAAAAGAAGAAAAAAGAATTTATATTATGAAATTAGTTTTTAAAGTAATTTAGTGACTATCTTGTTATTGATTCATATGATGATTAAATTGTGCTCTAAGCTATTAGGATTTGAGTAAGATTACTGAAAAAGTCTTACTCTTTTTCTTGCTCCAAAAAGCAACTCCGTATGAAATTGAGTAAAACTCCGTACGAAACAGAGTAAAACTCCGAATAATACAAGCGGTTTTAGAGTAAAACTCCGTAATGACAAGACAAGTAGTCACCACCGGATTTGAGATTGAATTTTCAAATCCTTTTTTATTAGGTAACGATAAGTGTCTAGGATAAAAAAAGGTAATGTGATATATTATATTCATGAGGTGACGAACATGAGTGTAGGAAAAAACATTAGAACATTAAGACATATTTCTAAAGAAGAAGTTGAAAACTAATATAAGGAGATGATGATAGTGGCAGAAAATTATTATAAACCATGTAAAGAATTAGATATCTGCAATGAGCTAATTGATAAATATTGGAAAACAAAACAATATGATAAATGTTTTGAAGGTCATTTAAAGTTAGCTGAAGAAACTGGATATGCACTTGCAGAATGTCAAGTTGGATATTTTTATCTTGATGGTATAGGGGTTGAAAAAGATTTAGCAAAAGCACTATATTGGACTGAACGTTCAGCTATGCATGGCGATAGAGATGGACAATGTAATTTAGCTTGGATTTATGAAGAAGGATTTGGAGTAGAAGTTGATATTGAAAAAGCTAAATATTGGCATAAAAAATCAGCGCTTCAAAATCATGATTTATCAATTCAAAAGTGTAAGGAATTAGGTATACCATTAGATTAAATTATGTTGATCGATAATTGGTGTGCAAGCCTAAGTAAAATATAGTTTGAATAGACAACGATACTACTTTTAGTATTGATTGATATTTGATTGGTATGGTTTTTAAACGGTGTGTATTATGGTATATCCATAGAAGCGCTGAGAGTATGATAAAAGCAATATATTTGTAATCTTGCTCTCTTCTCTTTGTTTTAAAAAAGCAATTCCATAATGACAAGTAGTAAAACTCCGTATTTTGTAGTTAAAAACAGAGTAAAACTCCATTATGACTAGACATAGAAATGTTAAAAGCGAAATTAAGTAAATTCACTCCTTTTTTAACTAAAAAAAATAAACACTGCATGGACACAGAGTAAAACCCCGAAGATTTTTAGTGAAAAACAAGATAAACTCCATATGGACAAGACAGGTTAATTATACCAAGTTGCTTTTTATCGTTTAACGTCTCTATTGAGCCGTTAAAAGCGATTTTATACAAAGCAACTTTTCGTATATTTTAGGGTAAAATCAGTGAATTTTCATTGATTTTACTCTTTTTTTTACTCTTGTGTGGATTATTTTACAAGTTCTCATGACCGGATTTGAACTTTTTGTTAAAATGGGAGTTTTTTGAGGCACCGATGGGATTTATATTTCTAATTTGAGATATATTATGGATTCATATGTATGTAGAGTTAAAAATTTTAACAAGAATTCAATATTGTAGTGATTAATATTTAAATCAGTGATATAATAGTGTTAAATAAGTGTTAAGGAGAAACCTATGGCATATTCAGATAAAATAAAAACTTTAAGAGAAGTAATGCTAATATCCCAATCAGAATTAGCTGAGTTGTTAGGCGTATCATTCGTAACAGTCAATAGATGGGAGAATGATAAGTATGAGCCTACTATAAAGATCAAGAGAAAATTAAATGAATTATTTATAAAGCACAATATTGATAGGTACGAAGGTATGATTGTTATTAATAAGGCAAGAAAAGAATAGATTATTAGGGAAATTCAATTATGTGAAAGAGAGGCAAACTATGAGAGATGACTTTACAAAAAAAACCATTCAAATTCTAAGTGATAGAGCAGGAAATCAATGCTCAAATCCAAATTGTAACCAAATTACACAAGGACCGGATAACAAAAATCAATGTATAAATATCGGTGTGGCATCTCATATATCTGCAGCTTCACCAGGGGGTCCAAGATATAATTCTAATATAACAAGTGATGAGAGGAAAGACATAAATAATGGTATCTGGTTATGTCAAAATTGTGCTAAATTGATTGATTCGGATCCGGAATATTATACTTGCGAGTTGCTACAAATGTGGAAAGAAAGCCATGAAAAATTCATTGCCTATGAATTAGCGCATCCTAGGAAAAGTAGTATAACAGACAAACAATTAATTGAATTCTTTCTTATGTGCTTTACTCGACCTGCATTTACTCACCCAATTGTTCAAGAAGGTAATAATGAAGATTTGTATAGAGCGATTTGTGATACTATTGTTGCTTTAAGTACTGGAATATTATATTCAAGAGATGGACGAGTTATTGAAAATAAAAAAGGCATCAATTATATTAAAAGTAGTGCGCTAAAACAAGGAATGTATAATATTAGAGATATACTATCTACAATTAAGGATAGAATGGAAACTGAGATTAAAGAAAATAGATTTTTCTCAAGAGAAGGAAATTATTGTTTTGATAATAAAACAACTCAATACTTTTATGATGCAGCTAGAAGTGAAATTTTATTAATTATTAACAATCTTGCAAATGCATTTGGAATTAATAGTGATTTATCAATCAAGGATAGGTACAATTATAATCACATGTATTGATGATTAAGTTAGGACAAGTTAAATATTAAAAGGGGACAACATCAATGGTAAAAATTAAATTATTGAAAACTAATAATATTCATTTGAAAGTGGATTGGAATAAGTTGATTGTTAGATCAAAACTAATTAATGTTAGTGATGATTACGATTATAAGAATGTAAATGACTTTCTTGTAGGAAATGGCTATACGCATGAGGTGTTTTTAGATTACGAAAAGTTGAAAGGAAAGATAAACGTTCCTGAAGGATTTGACATTGTAATTGGAATCACTGATTTTGCATTTGGAGATAACTTTTATGTAAAAAGACTGTCAAATAATACTGCATTGATTTCAATTTCATCTATTAAATACATATTAGAAGATAAGATTCCTTTAGAGAATTTTATATTAAAGTGTATATACGAATTAAGTACATTATTTGTGTTTTATGGATATAACTTAAGAAGTAATGAAATACCTCCAATAATTCATGAAGATACAAGAAAATGTTTATTTGACATGAATGGGAATTTATTAGATTTGTTAATCTCAACAAAAAATATCATAATATGTGATGAGTGTAAAAACACTTTACAACATGGACAACTACCAGAGAACTATATAAATATTCTCGAAAAAGAACTCAAAAGAATACAAGTGCCAATCTATATTAGATTAAGAGAATGGTTTAAACAAAAAACAATTGTAGCCCTTTTAGTAATACTGGGTTTAACTATTTTAATCAATTTAATATCAAATATAATATATGGGATTATTAGTAAGTAGTTTTATATTAAATAATTATATGAAAGGTGAAGAAAATGGATTACAATTATATGATCTTGTTTTTGAACGAGCATGAATCTGATTTGTTTATTTCCTTAATAAACTGTATCAATGAAATGGGAATTTCTAATTTAAAATTTGATATAGAAAACAATCAACTTAGGCAAATTAAAATTAGCTCAGGAAATGATTTCATGATTAGTTATTATATTGCACCAGAGCAATCTGGTTGTGAAGAACAAATTATAATACCAAATATTCTTTTGGGGGATAATTATAGAGGAAAAGGCAATTTTAAAACTATTATGAATTGTATTGTAGTTTTTGCAAAGAAAACAGAGAATTCTGTTATTGGTTTTGCAGAAATTGTTTCATCAAAACTTAGAGAAATACTACTATCACATAATGGAGTTATTAATCCAAAAGCAGATGACTGGATTTATATATATCCAGAGAGATGGATATAAAATTCATTGTCTTTTTTAGGCGAAGTAGTTAAAAGAGGTATGTAAAATGGATAAGAATGAAGATAACGAAAGATTGAGCAAATTGCTAAATCCAAGAACAAATATGAATTCAAAATTTCGTTCATGTTTATTTGATAAAATCACGGAGTATTGTTTATCACTAGACACTTCAGAATTTTTTAGTTCAATAAGATCTAGTGTTGAAAGTGGATATTTCATGGTTGATTTTATCGATAATTATACTATGATTAAAGAGAGAGTTTCGAATAAGATTAAATCGGAAGAATGGAATGATCTAGAACGTTCAGAAATACTTGATTTCTTTAGAAAATCCAAATATATAAAAGAAAGTGAAGTTTACGTTCTATTATTATGTTTTGATTTATCCAATTTTATAATAAATGGTAATTGGCAACATTCAGATATAGATATGAATAGCTATTATTCTTATGTGCTTGTCTTAGCTTCTGAATTGAACAAAATGCTATGTGATAGAAATTTAAGCATTGATTCAATAAGTGGTAATATAGAAGTTTTGATTACATTTTATAAAAAGGAAAGATTATTAGAATATTTTTTAGAACACTTTAATTCCATTGATTGGTATGTAAGTGCAACAATAAGATTGTCTAGAGAGTTTTTGAGATACTTAAAGATAAATAGTAAGTATAAATTTAAACTTATAAAACCTGAAGAATCTAATATTGAGGTCGCTGATATTATTGTAATGGAAGATGAAATGCTCAGTATGCTTGTTTCGAAAGTACGTGAACTTTTCTTAAATAAATCAGATAAAAAACATTCTTCAGCATTCAGTTATATCATTAAAATAACACGACTTATTGATAGAAGTTTTAAAAAGAAGGTATTTACGGACAAGCTAGAAAATATTACTAGGATTTTTCAAGGTGAGTTAAATATATTCTCAACAAAAAGAAATAAAGAAAATTTTCATTTAACTACATATACACCAAACATTGTATTCAAGAAGAATGTTATACAATCAGAAACGACAATCAATATACCCAAAGTTTATGAGATTTTGGACGCTTTTGTCGATATTTATGAAGAATATCGGGAAAAAGTCATTAGTACTTTATCACTTTCAAGAAAAGGATTACCAAAAAGAGTTAAGATTCATAAAGCAGAATTAGGAGACTTATATCTGAAATACACTTATAATGAATAAGCCTAATAACTGTTTGATAACCAAGTATAAAACTACTTTTTACTTCACGAAAAAAGCAACTCCATCCGAAAAAAAGCAAAACTCCGTTGGAAATAGAGTAAAACTCCGTCGAACACAAGCGATTTTAGAGTAAAACTCCGTGATGACAAGACATGAATTTAATACGGAGTTTATTTCTAAAACCGCTTAAAACATGCATTTTCTGCGTATAATAGGCTGGTTTTTGGAAAATAAACTACCTTTTCGATATTAGATTTAAATTAAAAGACAAACTTGTATTCTAAAAGATGATTTTAGAACTGAAGTTTGTCTTTTTTTTCATTTTATGAGATAAATTACTCAACCGGATTTGAACTGCCTAAATAAGCGGATTCGAACTTGTCTTAAAAAAATATAATACCATGTTCAGCATTATAATCTGTTTTCCGGATTCGATAAGGAATTAATCCAGAAAGATATAAAGCTTGAGATAAATTAATGTTCTCATAATCATTACGTTTACCCATTACAAAGATGATTTTGTTACGTTCAAGTACAATCAGTTTAGAGAAGAACTTCTTGTATGGAAACTCTTCAATTGAATTAATAGGAAGTGAATATTCTTTAAGAAGTGATTTGATTCTAATCAAATAGTTTTCCACATTTAGATCTACCATAATCTTATTTTGAAGGTCAGCAACCTGCATTTTAAACTCATAAATATCTTTATTGAGTTGATCGATAACCGCCTTATGGAAACCATCTGTTTCTGATATCATCTCGTTTAACTTCGTTTCTGAGAGCGATAATTTCGCTTGTGTTGCTTTTAGTTCTTGTTTTGCTATAACGAGTCGCTCATCGTTATTTAAAGCCTTAGTGAGGCCGTTTATAAAAGTGCTTTTATTTTTAATGATTAAGTTGATTTGATTTACAATCTCACGATCTATGACATCACAAGATAAGGTATCAGAGACACATGTTTTCTTTGATGCATTGGATAAACACTGTAAAAACCTATTTGCGAAGGAACTAGCATTCTTGTTGACTTTCATGTTGAAATGTTTTCCACAGTGAGCACATTTGACAAAGCCAGTATAAGGGGTGTTTTTTGTACCAAAGGTTTCTTCCATATCCTTGATATTGCTTTTTTGATATTTAATACTTTTCTTTTTTCTTATTTCCTGGACCTTGTTAAATAGAGCTAAAGATATGATTGCTGGATGAGAATCTACTACATAGAATTGAGGAAGCTCACCTTTGTTATTGACAGTATGTTTAGATTTGAAAGATGGGCGAAATGTTTTTTGCAATAAAGCATTTCCAGTATATTTTTCATTCTTTAGGATGCCATAAACAGCAGTTTTGTTCCATTGTTTATTACCAAAAGTTGTGGGGATGTTACGTTCCTCCAGATATTTCATAATAGGAGTTGCTCCAAACCCATCTAAGAATAGTTCATATATCTTTCTAACTGTTGAAGCTTCTTGTTCATTGATGACTAGTTTTCCAAATTCATCATGATCATATCCAAGCATTCTCTTAGTAACAACATGAAACTCTCCTTTTTCAAATCTTTTTGTATTTCCCCACTTAACATTTTCGCTAATGGATCTTGATTCTTCTTCAGCCATTCCGCTTAAGATGGACATAATTAGCTCAATCTTTGGATCGAAAGTAGAGATGTTCTCTTTTTCAAAGAACACTTCAACATTTTTCCTTTTTAGTTCCTGAATTAATTTAATACTATCAATTGTATTTCTAGAGAACCTGGAGATTGATTTGGTGATAATTAAATCAATCAATCCATTTCTTGCAGCTTCAATCATCAAATTGAACTGAACTCGTTTGGTTGTATTTGTACCACTTTTTCCTTCATCAGCATAAACTCCTAAAAAGTTCCAATCAGGATGACTCATGATTTCATTGGTATATGTTGACACTTGAGTATCAAAACTTAATAGTTGAACATCAGAAGAAGTAGAAACTCTTGCATAAGCGCAGACGTTTATCTTTTTTTCATGAAGGGATAAATCTTTATAATTAATGACTTCCTTTAGTTCAATCATATAAGTTCATCTCCAAACTCAATAATGCGGTATTTGATTTGAAATCCATACTTATCATTTCTAATTGATGATTCAAATAACGAATCGTATGTTTTTAGGATTTCAATTTTGTCAGTGAAATCTTTAGAAGATACTTCTAAATTACTCATACATAAAATCACTTCCTGGTTTGATAATTGAATGATTTTTTTGAATACTAGGAGCAAAGCATCTCGACTTAAGATGTGAGTTTTACTCAAAAATTCATTCAACTTAAGTGTGCGCTCATTGTTAATATGAAGAGTTGCAAGTTGATTTTGTAATCCCGAGTTTGACAGTGAAATATTAATGAAGTAATCTTTATGGCTTGAAAGAGCCATTTTTTTTACACATTCGATTA
>JAEIOE010000051.1 GCA_016342455.1 Mycoplasmatota bacterium
CCTACTCTCGTAGGCTTTTTCTAGTTTTTCTTTATTTCATTTTTTCAAATACAATTTCCTATTAAATAAAAAAAAGACTCAATTCCCCACAAATAGGGATTGAGTCTTTATATTTATTGTATTTAATCTCGCAATTACTCGTCTTCTGAATTAAACATTTCAATTAGAATCGTAGCGTTCCCCGCTGCTCCTGTTAATGATAAAGGTGCAATTACTTCAATATATTGAGCCTGAGGATAGTCTAATGTTCCTTTTATCGCTATTACTGCTTCATGAATGGATAAACCACCAGCAAGACCACCAGCAACTTGTAATACTTCTGTAGCTGTTAAGTTATAGAACCCAGCAATAGCTGCTAAGTTACCAGCGTCACCCTCAGACATCATCGCGCCATACGCTCCGTAATAAGCTGTCATAATATCAGTTATCATTCCTAAGAAAGCATAGGTATCTGATAAATTACCTAAGGCAAACCCATATTGACCACCTGAAACTCTTGGGTCTACTATAGAAGTTGTTGCGTCTAGAGGCCATAATTCTTCTGTAAAGTTCCAGTTTCTCGCAACTACTGTATTCCCTGTAGAATCCGTAATATCAAAATTTACCTCAGAAGCTGTTATTACTGATGTTGAATCATCAGGATTTGAATAAGTAACTGCTCCATTTTTTGGTAATGATAAGAAGATAAGATTCATCATTTCTGTATCTAATCCCGTAACTGGATTTTCTCTCATTTGAATAATTGTTTTTTCTAATCCAGAAATAGAGGAATTGATACTACTCTTTAATACCAAAGCAACGGAACTCATCGCATAAGCTTTAAACCAAGATTCTTGTCCTGAAATCCAGTTATTGATTTCGTTTCCATCACCTAAGATAAGTACTGGATTATCATATATTTCAGCTCCTGGTTTCACGTCTTCAAAGTGAATAGCCGCTCCACCAGATGAACCGATGTTTGAGTGTTCAACTAAAACACCTGAACCACTATATAAGTAAATACTATTTGCCCATGAGTCATAGATAGTAACGTAGTCTAAATCTATTGTTAGTACCTCATGATTTGTGTTTTCTCCATAAGCATTGGTAGTAACACCAATTACTGTATAACCTATTACTAAGTTATTTAAAGAAGCTTTACCGTTTCTTACAACGACACCTAAAATACCACCTGAGTTTTGACTCATCAAACGCTCTTGGTTATAGATTTCTTCTTCTGTTCCTGAGTAGTTTACAGAAGGTGTTGTTGTATTACCAATAATTTTTAAGTTATTCATGGTGAACACATTATTATTTACTGGAGTTGTTTGTGACACATTGTAATAGAAGATACCAATTTGTGTTGATACAATATCAAATCCTTGTGCATAAACAATATTACCAAATCCTTCTTGATCTGGATTGATGTATTCAAGGTTAGAACCATCAATTGTCATGAAGTTTCCTTCTAAAGTAATTTGATCATCGTCTGTATTTCCGTTGATACGGTAATACACATTTCCAATTTCATTGTAATTATTTGTAGGAGTTGCGTATTTGTTTATCGGCGAACCATCTTCATACACTTGATTAGCAGAAAAAACAGCTTCGATATCTCTATGAATATTAATATAATTTACATTCAAGTTTTTATATAAAGTTTTTAATTCTGAGTTTGTAAAAGCGTTATAACCATCATTGACTAAGATATTAAACTCTAAAGCATCCATATCCATTAACGTAGCTTCATACTTAGGTTCGATAACGATACGGAATTCGTTACCAATTGCTAGGTCTGTGAAATCCATTATATTATCTGTAACTGTTACGTAATCTAAAACAGTCAAAGCATCTAAGGCTACTAAAGATCCATTTAAATAGAACTCATAATTAATGAAAGCATCTTCTAAAGCAATTTTCGCTCCATTGTTATCTCTGATTAGAATATCTAAATAAAAATCATTGCTAGCACCTACGTAATAAGGCGCATCTACTGTATCAGCTAAGAAGGTATTATCTTCTGTTAAGTCATTTACTTGTGCAAAGTAATTTTGGTAACTAGTTCCGATATCAAACTGACGGATGTCTTTAACAACTAAACCGCTATAAGTTCTACTACCAGAGTCATCTGTAATGGTAAACAGGAAGTCTCCAGCTATATCTGATGTTGTTAGTTTATTACCATCTGCAGTAATAATATTAGAACCCTCTTCAATAGTAAAGGTCATACCTTGGAATTGATATGTTAAGTTTGCATAGAAGATATATCTAAGTGTTCCTGAACCAAAGTCTTCAATAATATAATAATCTTTTACCGTAGAACTTTCTGGTATACCTTCATAAATAGAAGCTACTTTATATTGAAACACCGTTGATGGATTACTTGATGTTACTAAGAAATCATCTCCAACAGATATAATTTGTAAACTATGAGTCCCAGGAATAACAGATTCATAATTATCTACAGATGACATTAGGTTTTCTTTAAAGAAATCATAATATGCATCTGTTTCTGTTAACACAAGCGAAAAATCATTTCCTGTTTGTGTGATATAGTTCATTAAACTATCCATTGAAATATCCGAACTTTGAATGAATTCTCCGTTTAAGATAAACACAAAATCACTTGGATAAACGTCATTAGTTGGTAATACAGAAAAGTCAATTGTAATAGTTTGACTCGCTGCATCTGCATCTACTGATATGCCTGTCGCTTCATTTAAAGCATTTAATGCTAGCCATCTTGCTTCTATCGTTGTGATATTTGATGCAAAGTATGCATCATCAAAATATAAATCAGCTAAGGTAACTTCTGTATCCGTTCCTTCAATAAACCAACCAAGGAAACGATATCCTGTTTGTTGCATATCCCAAAGTGGTGATTCTTCTGTTATGACTATTGTGTGTAAAACCACTGTTCCGCTAAGTCCTGCTTCATTAGAAGTCATATAGATAATTGTTCCGTTACTTCTGAAGATAACAGTTTGTAAGGAGTTATCATATTGAATCGCAACTACTGATAGATTTGCTTTTATATTATCAAAGTTTTGTTGCTCCCAAGCTACTGTCATTCCAGTAACTTCAGTAGGGCTTGGTACATTTGTAAGTGATTCATTGTAGAAAACATAATAAGTAGTTGTCGTGTTTATTCCTGAAAGTGTCTCAGAGAAACTAACACTTAAGACAACTCTTCTATAATATACATCTACAGTAGCATTATCTTGAATGTTGATTAAAGTTGATTGATCAAAATATTCTTGTCCTTCATAAACATATTTATAGAAAACATATCCTTCTATGTCTCTAACTGGAGACATATCAGTATCATATAATACATTAATAAAAGGAGTGTAACTTTCAGAACTTGTTGTTGTGTACATTCCGTCCAATGATAGTTCATCAGTTGAAATTCCAATTTCTTCAAAATAATAAGTTCCAGATACTGTATAACGTGTAGCTACTAATTCTAACCATTTTGCATAAACTGTAAAGCCATCTATTGCTAAAGGAATACCTGTTCCAAAGTATATTTCATTTTCATATGTCTTATCGGTATACCAACCAACAAAGATAAAGCCATCTTTGATAGGAACCTCAGGTACTGTTACATTTGAATTATAATCTTGTAATAAAACTATCGTTTCTGATAGGTTTGTAAATACTCCACCATTTGCGTCAAAAGTCGCAAGGTATTGATTAATCGTATATTGTGCGTAGACATTTAAGTCCGATGTTACGTTATCAAATGCAACATCCCAACCAGTGAAGGTATAACCCAAACGTTCTAATCCAGTTGTTGGAGCAAGGGCACTTGTTCCATAATCGATATATTCAACCGACCCTAATAAGGCATTTGTTTCTCCACCAAAGAACTTAACAGAGAAAGTTTTAATTTGAAAACTATCCATTAGTTCTAAATTTTCTGTTACAGTATAACTAGAGAAATCAATATTTCTTTCTAAGTCTTCTGAATAATAACCGATAAAATCATATCCAACTCTTATTGGATTTTCTGGAAGTGTAATACTGTCTCCATACTCTTTGCTTACAGTGTTATACGTGTTACCTTCAAAATCTTTAAAAGTTATAGTAAAGACTTTTTTAGTATATGCTACATATACATCTAAGTCTTCTGTAATATTCGTAATATCTTCTGACCATGTACCGTTCATCCCAGTAACAAGTGGTATTGCAGGGGCTGACGCTACAGCTTCCCCATATAGCACGTATTCTGAATAAATAGGATCCGAATCACTGTCTAAATAAAAGTTTACTAAAAGTTCTTTTTCAGTCCAACCAGCATAAACAGTAATGTTTTCACTCGGTACTCTGTTCGCAGAAAATTCATCATGTTGTAATTCATCTGTAAACCACCCTGAAAAGTCATATCCTACTTTTACTGGATCTTCTGGGTATTCTATTGTTGTATTATATTCATCGATATAACTAAAATCTTCTTCTCCGTTATCTAAAACAAAGGTGATTTCATACTCATTAATCTCCCATTTTGCATATAAAGTAATATTTCTAAGTATTACTGTATCAAAATCGAATAGCGTTGTTAATTCAACATCTTCATACCAGCCTAAGAAAGTATAACCTTCCCTAGCACCCTCAAATTCTTCTAAAGTTGTTTTTTGTATTACTGTTTTATTAGTAATGGGGTTTCCACCGTTTTCTTCAAAAGAAACGGTAACTTCTTTTCCGCTGCATCCCATAACTAAGCTTAAGGAAAGCAGCGCAATCATTGCAAATATAATTTTTTTCATATAGTATCCTCTTTCTGTCTAATCTCCAATGATAATATCAGGCACTTTAAAGATTAAAGTAATTTCATCATAGGTGTTTGTTTTTTGATCTGTAATTCTAATGGTTACATTATCGCCTATAGAATCTGCCGTTGAGAAGTTAATAAGTATTTCTTGCTTAATTGAATCCAATAAGGCTATTACTTCATTCTTTGAAGATGAAACTGTAATGTCAGTATAAGCATCATTTGGCAAGAATTGGTACGTTAAAGTATAGTAAGGCTCTTCATCATCTACGATACCTAGAAGGTTAATAATCTTATCTCCTTCATCGTTAATTTCATAGTTCTCAAAATATAAAGCAGTTAAAGATGATTGATTTTGGCTTTCTGGTAAGGTGCCCCAGACAGCGATTATTATTACTGATAACACGCTAATCGCTAAAACTATCAGTAACATAAATTTTTTAGACATATCTTCTCCTCCTTAATATTCGATATCTGCGAAATACGCATCGAGATAGGTTTTGAATGACCAAAAACGAAATACTAGCCATAAAAACATAATAACAATCAATATAATCCAAGCAATAGCTTTAAATAACATAAAGGAAATAATTGCAATCATGGTAAATACAAAAGCAGCTACTAAGCCATTTGATAAGGTCTTCGCGATGTTATCATTATTTGATAAAGAACCAGTCGCTGCATAGTCAGATAATTTTGGATTCAAAATATCAATTTGGAAGGACCAAAATATTTGACTTGCATTAAAAATGAAGGCAAATACAAATAAAAGCCATATATCTGTAACATTAAATACTGGTAAGGCAATTCTAAACAAGATAAATGATAGTAATAAGAGAATACTTGTTAGTACAAAGTTAAAAGTCATCTTCGCCCAAGCAACTTGTTTTGTTTTTGATGGTGCTGTTTTTAATAAAACAAACTCAAATCCTTCCGTAGTAATCGCTACTGCAGATGCTGTATTCGATGCGGTAATCAAAATCAAGGTAATCAAAACATTAAAGATTAATATTAATTGATTGCCTAAGCTAGACCTGTCCATACCCATATAGATAGTATTTAAGACATACATTACTAAAGGTAAGGCAATCAAGACTGCGTAATTACTTAATAGTTCATTAGGACTTCTCTTAGCAATAGTGACTTCTTTTCGCAAGAAAGTCCAGAAAAGACCTGTTTTTCTAATTGTTTTTGGATTGTGTTTCTTTGTTTTAGCCTGTTCATTTGATTTTGAAGTTAAGCTAAAAAACAAAGGCCTTGAAATAGAATAGTTTAACAAAAACAATACAATCATAAAACCGATAATCACAACATAATTCAAAAAGACATTCGTCCCATTAATTACTTGCCCTAGTACCGTGTAGATATTTCCTATAGTAGCTACCGTTTGCATAAACTTAGTCAAGCCAACAATAAAGCTGTTATATAGTTGAACGATTCTTATGTTTTCTGGAATAAACCCTACTAAATAATACATCAGGATAAATCCTGCGATGATTGATAGCGTTAATAATGAGAAACTAAGCCATGTATGTTTGCTTAAGTAGCTTTTAAAGAAAGTAATAAAAATCGAAATGATTGATGATAAAAACACCGAGATAAAGGGTAAGATAACTGTCATTGGTATTAAACCAAGATAAAAACCAAATCCTACTTTCGTTAATACGCCATAAGCAATTAAGAATGGAAATAAAAAGTAAAAGTTTCTCGAGTATTCGTTAATGTAATACACAACAAGCTTCGAAAGAAATATTTCATCGTTCTTAGCTGGTAAGGTTAAGAGTATTTGATTATCTTTGGATTGATAGATATCCACAATCAATCCAGAGATGGCAGCGACAATACTCATCACCTGCGTTAGGAATAATATAAAAATCATGAAATACACGTTTACTGGGATGAATAGGATATTTTTAATCACGTGCAATAAGTAACCAACTGCTATGGTAATCAATACCACAACAATTGTTTTTAAAGCTAAGTCGCGATATACTCTTAATGATTTCTTCGCATGTTTCCTGGTTTTATTACTTAATTGCAGTTTGGTCAAAATCCATACTCTCTCAAGCATCTTTATGACTCGCTCTATCTTTATTGATTTTTGACATATACAATTCTTCTAATGAAATCTTATTCTTACGAATATCATTCATATCATAAACACCTTGTAAAGTACCGTTTGTAATAATAGCAATTTTGTCACAAATCTTTTCTACTACTTCAATAACATGAGAGGAAAAGAAAACGATATTTCCTTTTTTTGCATGTTCTCTCATTGATTCTTTAATCTGATAAGCACTGGTTGGATCTAATCCTGTTAATGGTTCATCTAATATCCAAACAGGTGGTTCATGGATTAAAGCAGCGATTACTACTAGTTTTTGCTTCATACCGTGAGAATATGATTTGATTTCTTGATCGATTGCGTAGGCTAAGTTAAACTTATCTAAAAGTTTCGCTAAACGTTCTTCTCTTACTTCTGGATCTACTTTATATAAGTCTTCTACATATTGAATATACTCTCTACCTGTTAGTTTTTCATATAAAGCGTGATTATCAGATACATATCCTATTTGAAGTTTCGCTTCTAAGCCTTGGGTTTTAATCGAATAGCCACAAATCTCCATTTCACCTTCGGTAATCGATTGAATCCCAACCAGGCTTTTAATCGTTGTAGACTTACCAGCTCCATTATGTCCTAGGAAACCAAATACTTCTCCTTTATGAACTTCTAAAGAAAAGTCCTTCACAGCGTAACGCTCTGAATTACCATATTTTTTTGAAAAGTGACTTATTTTAATCATGTCGATTCCTCCTAAGTTAATTGGCTCTGATGGATTTCTTCCCTCTAAGAGCTCGTGAAGATTACATTCATCTAAGCGTATTTGTTTCTGTTTTGCTTTTAATTTTCTTTGATTAGACGCAAAACCAAATACGCCATCATAGACATACCAACTCATAAACATTAAGAAGATAAAGCCTAG
Organism: Mycoplasmatota bacterium; assembly: GCA_016342455.1. GTDB lineage: Bacteria > Bacillota_I > Bacilli_A > Izemoplasmatales > Hujiaoplasmataceae > 4572-104. The sequence goes on from JAEIOE010000051.1 coordinate 7,738, forward strand.
ATAGAATAGTAATTGGTATAACCAATAAAAGATAAATGTTAGTCCCTTCCATTCAAAAGATAAAACATTATTATATTGAATACCAGTAGCGCCTAACATATCTGTTATATGATTTCTATAAACAAAGAAATAATCTACTGATTGATAGTTATTTAACCAAGCATTTACAAAGAGAATTGCAATAAAATAAGCACTAAACACCACTATAGCTTTGTTCATATCTTTCAGTGTCGGTTTTTTAAAGGTGTTTAATGCAACAGCCAATATTGGCCAAGCAAAGACAAACCAATGATTAAACAAATAACGGACAGCACCTTCTGAGAATAGATCACTCGAAATATCTGGTAACAGAATAGCCATCATCGCGCCTAAGACATTAGCAAAGTAGTTAAAATAGAAAAAGCCTTTTAATCTAAAGACGATGCTAAACATCATTAAAATAATCGCTGTATTACATAGATGAAGTGGTAAGCCACTTAATCCGTGTTGACGATAAGAGAAATATTGAAAGAAAGCAGCGAAGACAATAAAAGTAATAAAGAAGTCTTTTTGGATTTGATCCTTTTTTCTCATCACAAGATAACTAATAACCGTAAATAGAATGGTTACTACAATAATTAGAATATGAGTAAAATTAAATTCTTCTGGTATCTCACCATAATTTCCAAACAGATTATATAGCGTTGCTTGCGGCATAAGCGCAATGGACGCAATTAAAAAAACCGCTAAAGCTTTCAAAATTTCTTTTGCTTTTAGCAGAGGATTCTTTTTATAATAATTGTAAATATTAATAGTAGAGATAGCGATAACCAGAGCTATTTCTATTAAAAACTGTATTGAACGATAACTAAGTAAATTAACCTCGCCTGAAAACATTAAAACATTTTCTTTAAAGAATATAAGATTAAATAAAGCAATACTAAAGGCAAATACAGAAGCGATAATTGTAACATTCTTTAATTTAAAAAATGGACTTAATATCAAAAATACTATAGAAGATATGCTAGCCCATTTTAAGAAAACCATAAAAATAGACATAAAAGCACCACTTAGCCATGTATCATAAGCATTAATTGGTGTTTCTATATCTGTTAAAAATAAATTGAATGTTAAACGAATGCTATCTTCTGAAAACAATCGTCCCATATATATTGTAAATAACAAAATAGATAATACTTTCAATATTTTGTTAATTAAGATATTCTTCTTTTTATTAAGCATCCAAGTAATCCAAATCAGCGATGACGAGAGTGCTAGAATAATTAAGTAAATCATGTGCATTCTCCTAAAATTATGTCTAGTATCTAGTCTAATATAATATATTATTATATTGTGAAAGTCAATCTAAAAAGGAGGCCATAACACTTAATATTCATTTTAACTTCAAAGTAATCTTGTAAAGGGAAAGGACTTAAAATGGCCTAGTACCGTAGAATTAATATATTCTTATTTTTATAAATCGCAAGAGATAAGCCTTTTATGTTTACGAACAATAGATATGTGCTTTATAAATAATATACAAAGTTGTTATTCAATTAGAATAAATCTATCAGTTTTATAATATTTAAATTAAATCATTGTTAATTAACAACTTAAAACCTGTGCGTTAATTTGATAAAAATGCACTACCTTTATGTTTATTAAATATCAATATGATATAATAAAAAAGATAAATAATTAGATATTAGGAGCCATACAATGAAAAAAATAATGATTTTAATTATGTTTGTTTTTAGTTGTTTTTTACTTTTTTCAAGTGGGATACCAATTCTAAGTGCATCATATGAAGTGATTGGCTCATATAACGTAATTGGTAAGGAAGATTATGATTATAATCTAGAATTAGACATTGTAAAAAGAAGTGAATCTTTTGATTTAGATGATCAAAAGATAAGTTTTTATATGCTTGGTGGAGATTTAGTTTATCAAAGTGATGATGAATTTCAATTTATCGCAAGAGATGCTTCTTTAGGCTTTAAGATTGTTTTCATCAGTCCAGAGGCTGGAAGGTTAGATGGAAGCTATTCTACAAAGGACTTTTATCCTGAACTAAACTCTATTCTTAGGATATTAAATGTAGATTTATTAACATACAAATTAGTAGATGATCAATGGCTCATTCAAATAGGTGAAACCTCTTTAAATTCTAATTTGTATTATGAAGAAAAAGATGGTACACGCACAGAGTTAAAGACAGAAAGCAACTTGGGCAATTCAAATCATTTCATTCTTAATTTAGAGAACTATAGTTTAAGTAAAGAAGATAGTATGTTTGTATTAAGACATAACTTCAGTGATAAATCGATCTTAGACGATATATTCGCTGATCCTGGAATTGATTTCAAATCAAGTGAGATTATGTTTAGAACTTTTGAGTCACGTTTAAAATATGATTCTGAAAAGTTTGAGATATTCACAACAAGAAAGCCAAGTGAGGCAATGATTGGACAAATCATTCGCTTTACTGGTGACACAGACGATGGCGCGAACATTGCTAAGATTTTAAGTGTCGATTCAAATAACTATAAAATATATATCGATAGAGTTGATGTCTTAGAATACAATTTGCATTCTGAAGGTACTTGGTTAAGATGTTTTAATGATTATAGCAATGGACAAATCATTGAGAATACTTATCCTAAAATATCTCTATCTCCTACTTTTTGGACAATTAAAGAAAATGAATTTCAGTCTTTAGTGGATACCGTTACTTCTGCTGACCCAACTGGCTTACTAAAAAACATCAAAGTAGAATTAGAAAACAATGACTCTTTTGGTTATAAATTAAGTGATGTTACTTACTCTCAAAACGGTTTAGATTTTGTTGGTGGAATGAGTGGTGCTTTCTATATTGGTTTAGACTTTGATTTCTTTGGTAGGAATGTAGAGATAGAACCAATTAGAATAGACTATGGAGAAGCTGTAACTTCTTTGACTGATGAATTACTAAGAATCAACACTTATAAAGCAGAAGCTTTTCGTTTTTACTTCAATCCTGATGTAATGGGAGGATATGCTGATTTTGCTGATATGGGTAGCTTTAATCCACCTACTAACTTTCCTTTGAAGTTTAGATTATATTTTGATAAAGAGTTCGTCTTAATCGGTGGTAATGTAAGAATTAATTTACCCGGACAGGGTATTCCTTTGCCTGGTGGATTAATATATATCGATAATATTGGTGGAGGCTATCGCTACCCTCAAACTTTTGAGGTAGGCGCTAATTTTACTTCTTTTGATGCAAACCTTGGATTTCCTCTATGGAGTGCAGATGTAGAAATGGAGTTATCTATTGATCAAAAATACCTGGTTATTGATGGCTCTAGTTGGATTTTTGGCAATAAAGTTCAAATAGGAGATTTTGACGCTACTGTTGCTTGGAGTTATTACACTGGTAAACAGTTTAAAGGTGTTGAACTACACGGTGAGGTTGGTGTACATGTATCTAAAGTAGATTTAATCGTTGATTTAACCTTTAAAGTCAAAAGATATCAATCAGCTGGAGAAACAAAAACATACATTGGTGGAAAAGGTAAGGCAAGTGTGGAAGCATTTGGCTATACCTTTGGCGGTGTTTCTGTTTATGCGAATACCAAACGCTTTAAGGCTTCTGTAGAAATACCTATCGTTGGAAGAAAAAGCGTTTATGTATATTACGCTGACGTTATTAGAAATATCACTCAGCTCTCTACGATAGAAGCGAATAAGATTGGGGTTGCCTCAGTTTATGATTTTGACGGTAACTTAGTCGTATTAGTTCCAGAAGCAATAAAAATAAATCAACCAATTCAAGTGTCACAGCTCGGTGGTGGTGACTTAGCAAGTAATACCTTAGTTTTAAATGAAACATTAGCGGAAGCTGCGATAACCATAGATTATTCTGGCACATTAGATGCTGTTTCAGTTACACTACCAAATGGTACTGTTAAAAATGTAGTAATCGCTGCGGAAGGTTTGGTTTATGATAGTGATTACTTATATGCAATGGATTATGAAGTAGAGGATTCAAATAGACAGTTATATATTCAATTAATTGATCCATTAAACGGAACATATACTGTAAATTACGGAGCGACTTCAGTGGATGATGTATCGCTTTACGAGATTGTGCAGATACCTAATCTTTCAACTGACTTAAATGCTTCTATTAGTGGCGATACTGTTACCTTAACTTGGGATATGTTAGAAGAAAACCCAGATACAAGATACCACATAACATTACAAGAACTAGATGATTTAGGAAATGTGATAAACGAATATCCTTTATTTGAAGAGTATCGTTTAGATGATGAAAGTATTGTTGATAATTTCTTAATCGAAGAAAGCATTACTGTTGATGGTTTAACAAACAGTTTAACATTAGTTATGCCAAGTAGTATTGGCTCAGGAAACTATCAATTTGTTTTAGAGCCTGTTTTAGAAAGAGATACCTTAGAGAATTTAAGTGGAGAAGCAATTAGTTCTACTGCCGTTCCATTTATTACCGTTAATCCAGTATCAGTGCCTGTACTAAATTCAATTAATTACTTAGGCTCTGATATATTTGAATTTGATATCACAAACAATGCCTTACATACTTCATATAATATTATATTCGTTGATTCCGAAAATCAATTAATAGATACCTTTACGATTTTAGCTTCAGACTTAGTGTTAGGTACATCTTTAGTAAACAATCATATTTTAGTAACAACTACTATCTACAATGATGTTTTGGCAGATTACTATTTAACTAATCTTGACCCAGACACAGAATATTCGGTTTATGTTGTAGCTAATATAGAAGAAACGGTTATTGCTGGAGATATCTATGATGCGATAAACGACCAAATTATTATAGAGAATATATTATCTAATCAAAATGAAAATAGTTTGACTTATTCTAATATATCCACTGTATTTCCTTATACCTTTAGACAATCAGCTAAAATATACACAGAAATGGAAGTCAATGGCATGGAAACTGGTGAAGTTAACACAGATCCTAGTTATGATACAGATTATATCTATGACCCAGAAGATGATTCAGTAGACGTTGAAATACTCAGTGAAGACCCTAATGAAACTGTTTTTCGAGTAAATGATTTAGAAGATCTTGTATTATTGCCTAACCAAAATATTGAAAGATTTGCTTTAAGCATAATGGACCCGTCTGGAGAATTGATACTTAGTATTCCAGAAATGGATTTATCTTTACTCTTTGATTATCAAAACTATTTTACTTTCTATCAAGCCTTATTGGCTGTACAAAGTCAATATAGCACGGAAGACTTTAATAAGATTATTGCGCTGTATAATTCAAATGCAATTAGCTTAGAAGAAGACTTTGCTCTACACATAGATTTAGATGCATTACAAGGCTCTGGTATTATGGAGGAAATAGCCGAAGGCAGCTATTTAATACATCTTGATATGTACAACGAATTCAATGACTATACTGTGGTTAATTACCCATTAAATATAAGTGATTTCATTCCTGCAGTCTTTATTGAAACAATGATTCCAACAGGAAATTTTTTTGAAATATCCGGCTTAGTCAATGGAGCAATTGACTTAGAAATTAATGGTGTTATTGCTTTAATTGAAAATGGATACTTTACAGTTACTGCTGCTTTAGACACAGATACAATAAGCTATAGTTTACATGACTATTTTAATAATAGTTATAGTGGTACGATTCAATTTGATGATGACTTAGTAGCTCCTACTATTGTCTTATCTAGTTATGAAAACATTACGATAACCGAGGGAGAAACGTATCAGTTACCTAGTTGTATTGCTAGTGATGATCAATCTACTGATTTAATCTGTAGTATTGAAACGAATTTAGTGAGTAGTTCAGAACCGGGCACATATGACTTTACTTTTTTTGCAATAGATTACTATGGAAATATGTCTAATCAAGAAAAGATAACTTTAACTATTAATGCAGCGGAGGATATAGATAATCCAGTTGATCCAGATGAGCCAATCTGTAATAGTGGTTATAGCCTAGTAAATGGTGTCTGCGTATTGGATACAGAACCAGTAATAAAGAAAGTCTTAGTAATTGTTGGTATAGTAGTTGGTAGTATTGGCACTATCTTTACAGGATATTTATTAGTGAAGAAATTTATCTTGTAGAATTAAAAAATAATGAAAGAAAAAGACAAGAAAATCTTGTCTTTTTTTGTATGATTATTATTAATTAGCCAGTCGTGTGCGTTGAATTTGTTACTACAAATTGATATTCTACTGCGTTATTTACAGCTTCTACTATTGCTAAAAAGTCAGCTTCTGTAACACCACTAGGCTTATAACTAATGTTTTCAATTGATAGTCCAGTAATTTGTTTAAACCAAGTTAAGCCAGCAGTAAATCTACCAATATCCATAGAAAGATGATACCCATCTCTAGTTAGATTATCTCCCATAAAACTAGTTCTTAGATTTTGAATGGCTGTTCCTGAAGGAATTACAAAAGAAATATCATCTCTTGAAACAATCTTTTCTTGAACGGTAGCTGTAATTGCTTGATACATCGTTAATTGGTCACTACTATAATTTAAAAAGCCACCATGTGTTGTGTCTTGTTGATAAGCCCAAGTCATATGCCAAGCTAGGCTTGCAAATGGATTTGTTTTATTTTGAACTACATAATCAATAAGTGTTTCTAAGTCAGAATTATAAGTTGCTGGCATTCCAGAATCAGAACTTACTTGTTGAATAGTGATAACATCCCAATCCTCATCAATTAAACCATCTAGAAGGGTTGCTGTACTATCATGGTAGGTCCATGTGTCATTCGTGTTCTTCATATATACATAATTATTTAAATTATTTGTAATACTATTTACATGAGTTGATAAAGAAGCTCCACCAATATATAAATTACCTAAGATAATATTTGGAATTCCATAATTAGCAGCTATTTTATACAAGTATTCCATTCCATCTACTGAAAAACTGTTACCTATTGCTAATACTTTTAATGTTTGAGAAAAATCAACAATATATTCAAGTACAGTTACTTGAACATATACTGTTTCTAAATCATCATCAGATATTCTGACACAATAAACACCTCTTGTTAATGCATCAAACTTTAAACTTGAGTTTGTTGATTTAGAAAGGTCTATTCCTAAAACATCAGAACTTGTCGCTAGAGTGAATACTCCATCATTTAGAAAACCAAGTTCATAAGTTGGAGTAGGCGAATCATAGTTCGTTCGAACTGATTTAAAATAAGAAACTCCTTCTGTTGTTTCTACAAGATAAGGTGAATCAATTGTACCAGCTCCTAATACACCTAAGAAGAACAACTCTTTTTCTAAATAAGTTGTTACTGTAGTTGTTGCTACAGTCGTTGTTGGTACTGTTGTGATAGGTGCCATTGTTGTAACTGGGTTAGAAGTCGTTGCTGTTGTAACAGCTTGTGTTGTTGTAATTTGTTCCGTTGTTTCTTGAGTTGTAATAATTTGTTCTGTTGTTTGTATTATGTTTGATGTTATTCTGCTAGTAGTTGTGGTAGCTTTGTCACAACTTAAAAACGCAATTCCAACAAACAAAAATACAAAAAAAGCAATAAATTTCTTCATTTTCTTTCTCTCTTTTCTGTATTCTAATCTAAAAACGGCGAAAGTGCATTTTATTTCCTTATCTATATTAGCACAAATAGTATTATAAAAATATATTGCTTTCAATTTTTTTTAATTTTTTTTAAATCTCCATAGTATCTAGAAAAAACTTGCTTAATATATTATAACCCGAGTTTTATAGTTGATTACTTATAGATAGATAATGCACAACAACTTTACAACATTAATACGACGAGATCTAAA
>JAEIOE010000052.1 GCA_016342455.1 Mycoplasmatota bacterium
ATTGTATCAAAAAATAGCTAATCAAAAAAGAGCCCCAGGCTCTTTCGTTGAAAAACTTGTTTTTCATTTTTTTATTATTCAAAAGGATATTTTAAACCAATGAGGTTTCTCACTTTATCCATGGTTCTCATACATTTTAAAGATGCTTCAAAATTCATAATATTATTTTCTCTTTGATTATTTTCAATAGTTTTAACAAAGGAATCTATTTGATGAGGGAAACCTTCACCTATAAAATCGATATCAATTCGGTCACCATCAATATATAACTCCTTACATCTAGAAAAATCTTTCATTTCAATGATGCCATCCTCATAGATAAGTCTCGCATCATTTGATTGAAGTTTATTTATACTAGATTTGATATATATTTTTGCATTATTTTCATCAATGATTTTAATATCAACGGCCGCATCAACGCCAGTATCCGTGAATGTAGCTTTAGCACTAATGTCTTTGATAGGGGTTTTTTGAATTAAATGGTAAAAACTAATGGGATAAACTCCAACATCTAAGATACTTCCTCCAGCCAATTCAGGTTGTAGGATTCTATTTTTTGGATTATCGGCTAATAAATCATAACCAAAATCGATATAAGCTTCTAATAAATTACCTAAGCCTTGAATATAGTCTTTTACATATCGAGCTGAAGGTAAGAAGTGGGTCCACATCGCTTCCATCATTAAGACATTGTTTTCTTTAGCTACTTGTATCATTTCTAATAATTGTGTTTCATTTACAGAAATTGACTTTTCAATCAACACATGTTTTTTATGTTTCATAAATAGGATAGCTTGTTCATAATGAAAATTATGAGGAGTAGCGATATAGACTGCGTCTATTTCGTTACTTTCAGCTAATTCTAAGTAACTTCCATATGCGAATGGAACCCCATATTCTTTTTTGTAAATTTCTGCAGTTTCTTTATTTCTAGCTGATACGGCAGTTATTATTGCATTGTCAGTAAATATAATATCTGATTCAAATTTTCTCGCTATTCCGCTAGCGCCAACGATTCCGAATCTTATCATTAGAAATCAATATTATCAAATTCAGGGAAGAATTTTCTTCCTTGATTTAATTTTCTGATTTCTTGCATATCATCATCATCTAAACTGAAGTTAAAGATATCAATATTTTGAATGATTCTAGATGTTGTTACACTTTTTGGAATAACAACTATATTTCTTTCAGTCAACCATTTTATGGCAATTTGGGCTACAGATTTCTTGTGCTTTTTCGCTATTTTTTTCATTGTTTCATTTTCTAAGAGATCTTGTATGTTAGAACTCATTAGTGGAGCATAAGCTTCTAACTGGATTCCGTTTTTAATACAGAATTCTTGTAGGGGATGGTTTTGTAAGTAGACATGAGTTTCTACTTGATTAACCATTGGTTTGATTTCTGCGTGCTCTAAAAGATATTGTAAATGATGAATATTATAGTTACTTACTCCAATTGCTTTAATTTTCCCTTGTTTGTAAAGATATTCTAACGCTTTATAAGTATCTAAAGCTAATTCGTAACCTTTAAACCAATGAATTAAGTATAGATCAACATAATCTAGATTTAATTTTTTTAAAGATTCATTAAATGCTTTGATAGTATTTCTATACCCTTGATCAGTATTCCAAACTTTAGTAGTTATGAAAAGGTCTTCTCTATTAAGTTTAGAATCAAAAATTGCTTTTCCAACAGCTTCTTCATTTCTATAAATAGCAGCTGTATCAATATGAGTATAACCATTTTTTAGTGCCGTTTTTACTGCGTTATACGCATCATCGGGTTTACTTCTAAATGTTCCCAAGCCAACGATTGGCATTTCTTTTCCATTATTTAACTTTACATTAAACATTGTTAATCACCTCTATTCTATTATATCATTGTTAATGAAATTGTTATTTTAAAATACTCATATGAGAAAAAAAAGAATTTTATTATTTGTTCGGTAATATTCTCTCTAGAAAGAGAGGATTTGTATGAAAAAGAAAATAATTTTGCTTTGTGTAATGATTTTTTCAATAGTTTTCATAAATACAATAAGCATTATGGCTTATTCACCACATTATTTGCCGGGAGGAAAGAATTATCTGTCAGTTGATAATTTTTATTATGAATCACAAGATTTGTATAGTGTGGTAGATGAATTTTTAGTTAAACCATATACTGATTATACATTAACGATGCCAAGTGATTTGTATATGGTACAATTCACTGAGGTAGAGGTAAAACTATATGAAAACAACGCTGTTGTTGAGACGCTTTTCTTAAGTCCAGATATGTTTCAAACCGAAGTCGGAGATTGGTTTTATTCTACTTTTACAACTTCATCAGTAACTAATTATATGAGCATAACATTTGAAGATCATGCCGGATATTTTGGGACGGGAACTGCACATGAAATTCAACTAGAAGAAGGAAGTGAATTTAGCGGATATGAACCTTATATTGAGGGAGTATTAGTAGATACATCCGCGCCTTATTTTCAAAATGCAGGCACAGTAATCTCATATTTTGATTCACCAATTACAATCGCTGAAATTCAATCAGCTTTAAGTGCCTATGATTCAGTAGATGGAGATGTTACCGGAAGTATTAGCTTAATTAGTGATGGTTATAGTAGTCATACAGATACTTTAGGAATCTACGAATGTGTTTTTGAAGTATCCGATAATTCTAGTAATACTTCACAAGTAACAGTAGAGGTTGAATTAGTAGATGTTTTAAAACCTGTTTTTTCAAATGTTGCGACTATCCAGGCGGTTTATCCAAATACTTATAGTACAAACGATATACTAGCAATGCTTTCTGCTAGCGATAATTATGATGGTGATTTATCAGCTTCTATTTCTTTGGTGGAAGACAATTACACATCAAGTTCAAGTATTGTTGGAACTTATAATATGGAATTTGTTGTAAGTGATTCGAGTGGAAATTCAGAAAGCTATTTTCAAATGATAGAAGTAATAGATGATGAATCTCCAATAATATCCGGGATTTTTTCTGTTTCAGTCGGCTATGATGAAATAATTACAGAAGAACAAATTTTGAGTAATTTAAATTATACGGACAATTATGATGACAATGCTAGTTTGGCTATTGTTTTAGATACTGATAACTATACAACTCATTGTAAAGATATAGGAAGTTATCAAATGACGTTTTCAGTAACAGATTCAAGTGGGAATAAAACATCACAAGCAGTGACTATTAATGTAATAGATGAAATAGGTCCGGTGTTATACTTTAATTCATCAATTGTTCAAACTTATACAGACACAGTGATGGGATTGCCAGATTTTACGCAATTATTGATTAATACCAATGAAATTGACGGAGACATGAACTATTATGTTACTGTAAGATATGATTCATACACTAGAAATTCTACTACTCCAGGGACTTATCACTTGAAACTCAATTTAAAGAACGATTTCGGAGAGGAATACAATAAAGATTTAGAGATTAGAGTGATTGATAGACCAGTAGATTATCTCCATTTAGAAAGCCAAGAAAGCATAGTGGAAGCTAGTTTTTTTGAGACTTTTAAGAGTTATATTATGGGCGGAATTTTATCTGTTTTATTAGTTGTTTCAAATGTAGTTTGGGTTGTACTTTTCAAGAAAAAATCTTAATTAAACAATGGCCAAATATGGGCATATGTTAAAAACGTGACTGAATATAAGGATAGATAAAAAAACCACTTTGAATAGTGGTTTTTTTAGTTCTATTATCAGCAATAATTATATACATATAAGAATTACTTATAGAAAGGTTTTTGAAAACGCTTTATCTTTCAAAAAACCTTTGGATTTTGTTCCTATAAATGCTATAATACATTTGCGAAAATTACTAAATGTTAAAGAAAGGGGATTATGAAATGGGAGCTAAAATTAACTTTACTGAAGAAAAAATTAACGAACTTAAAGCAGAAATGGTAAAAAATATGCAAGAGCCGGGACCACTTATGCCTACATTACACGCAGCCCAAAGAATCTTTGGTTGTATTCCGCTACCAATACAAAAAATCATCTCAAATGAACTAGATGTAAGTATTGCTAGAATAAATGGAGTTGTGACTTTCTACGGTCACTTCTCAATAGAGCCAAAAGGTGACACAATTATAAGCGTATGCTTAGGTACCGCTTGTTATATTAAGGGAGCTCAAGGATTATTAGACGCATTCTCTCACGATTTAAATATCTCTGTAGGAGAAACTTCTAAAGATGGTAAATATACACTAGAAGCTACAAGATGTATCGGAGCTTGTGGGTTAGCACCAGTATTTACAGTAAATGAAGATGTTTATGCAAACGGATCTGTACAATTAGTTAAAAAAGTAATGCAAAAACTTAAACAAGAAAAATAATATAGGAGGAATATATGAAGACGCTTGAAGAATTAAAAATATTACGCGAAAAGTCACATAAGAAGATGTATATGGACGGAGTGACTAGAGGCGTAAGAGTTCAAGTAGGTTACGGAACATGCGGGATTGCAGCGGGTGCAACTCCGGTATATGATACTTTCGTAAACGAAATCAAAGCCTTAAATTTAGAAAACGTTGAGATAGTTAAAGTAGGTTGTATGGGCGAATGCGCTTTTGAACCAACTGTAGAAATAGTAGAATCTGATGGATCTAAAACAATTTACTGCCTTTTAACAGACAGAAGAGCTTCGGAAATTGTAGAGGAACACATTGTGAAAGGTATAAGAATCGATAAGTATTTATTATCGAAGATTAAAAGGTAAATAATAATGTTAGATAGAATGCATATTTTAATTTGCGGTGGCGCTGAATGCAAAGAATCTAATTCAGTTGAATTACGTGACTTATTTAAATCAGAAATTGAAAGGCTAAATCTAGGAGATGATATCCAAACAGCTTTAACTGGTTGTTTTGGATTATGTGCTTTAGGTCCGCATGTCTTAATTTATCCAGAAGAAACACTTTATTCCGGAGTTAAACTAGAAGATGTAAGAGAAATAGTTGAACAACATATAGCAAAAGGAAAACCAGTAGATAGATTATTATTCAAAGGTGAGTTTGATAGAAAGAAATTTAGAAACAGATCTGAATTGACTTTTTTTGCGAAACAAACAAGAATAGCATTAAGAAACTGTGGTGTAATTAATCCTCTTGACGTAAATGAATATATAGCAAGACACGGATATGAGGCTTTAGGTAAAGTCTTAACTACAATGACGCCCGAAGAAACAGTACAAGTAATGTTGGATTCAGGACTTAGAGGTCGCGGTGGCGGAGGTTTCCCTACCGGTCGTAAGTGGCAATTCTGTGCAAATTCTGTTTCCGATAAAAAATACGTAATTTGTAACGCTGATGAAGGTGATCCAGGAGCATTTATGGATAGAGCTGTTTTGGAAGGCGACCCTCATTCGGTTTTAGAAGCAATGACAATTAATGGATACGCAATTGGTGCTGATACAGGTTATATCTATATTAGAGCAGAATACCCATTAGCAGTTCAAAGACTTGAATTAGCAATAGGTGAAGCACGTGAACTTGGAATGTTAGGCAAAAATATCTTTGATTCGGGGTTTGATTTTAATATTGAATTAAGACTTGGAGCTGGAGCTTTTGTTTGTGGTGAAGAAACAGCATTAATCGCTTCAATCGAAGGTGAAAGAGGAATGCCTAGAAACAAACCACCGTACCCAGCTGTAAAAGGTTTGTTTGGAAAACCAACTAACGTAAACAATGTTGAAACATATGCAAATATACCCGTTGTATACTTGAAAGGTGCAGATTGGTTTAAATCAATTGGTACAGAAAAATCAAGTGGTACAAAAGTATTTGCTTTAGGTGGAAAAATCGCCAATACAGGATTACTAGAGGTTCCTATGGGAACTACACTTAGAGAAGTAATCTACGAAATAGGTGGAGGAATTCCTAATAAAAGAGAATTTAAAGCTGCTCAAACCGGTGGACCATCTGGTGGATGTATTACAGCAGAATCTTTAGACACTCCAATTGATTTTGATAACTTAATTGCACTTGGATCTATGATGGGTTCTGGCGGGATGATTGTTATGGATGAAGATAACTGTATGGTTGATGTTGCTAGATTCTATTTAGAATTTACAGTGGAAGAATCATGTGGAAAATGTACACCTTGTCGCGAAGGGACGAAAAGAATGTTAGACATTCTTAATAGAATCTGCGAAGGTGAAGGAACAATGGAAGATTTAGATGTTCTTGAAAGTCTTGGAAAAATGATTAAAGATTCATCTTTATGTGGATTAGGACAAACAGCTCCTAACCCAGTATTATCAACTTTAAAACACTTTAGGAAAGAGTATGAAGCACATGTTATTGATAAAGTTTGTCCTGCAGGAGTTTGTTCTAATTTAACAAAATATGTTGTATTGGATAACTGTATTGGATGTACAAAATGTGCTAGAAACTGTCCAGTTGGTGCTATTGAAGGTAAAGTGAAAGAAAAACATTTTATCGATTTAGATTTATGTATCCGTTGTGGAGCGTGTAAAACAGCTTGTCCAGTGAATGCTATTTCAACAAAACCGGAAAGTTGGGGGGCAATGTAATGGCGAATTTAGTAAATTTAATGATCGATGGAAAAGCATGTTCTGTTCCATCTAATATGACAATATTAAAAGCAGCTGAATCAATTGGAATTTCTATTCCTAGATTATGTTTCCTAGAAGGAATACACGAACAATCAAACTGTAGAGTTTGTATTGTTAAAATCGAAGGAGTAAATGGCTTAAAAACTTCATGTTCTACAAAAGTAACTGAGGGTATGGTTGTAAGAACTGATACAAAAGAAGTTTATGAAGCTGTATCATTTAACTTAGAGTTATTAGCAGGTAACCATAAATTTGAGTGTTGGAAATGTTCAAGAGAAAACTCTTGTGAATTCCTAGACTTATTAAGAAGATTTAATGTAGATAATGATTTTTCAAATGCGAAATTATTTGATCAAAAAGAAATTAAAGTTAACAATACATCAGATTCAATGATATTAGATTCTAGTAAATGTGTTCTTTGTGGTAGATGTGTATCCGCTTGTGAACAATTATCTGGACTCGGAATCTTAAACTTTAGCAATCGTGGTTCCCATACTTATATTGGACCTGCTCAATTCCATAATCTTGAAGATGCTGGTTGTATCTACTGTGGTAAATGTATTCAAGCTTGTCCTACAGGTGCTATCAGAGAAAAAGATGAAATTAAATTCTTAGAAAGAGCACTTAGAGATACATCTAAAACAATAGTTGTACAAGTGGCTCCATCTGTAAGAGCTGCTTTAGGAGAAGAATTTGGTTATAAAATAGGAACAAATGTTGAAGGACAAATGTTTGCGGCTTTAAAAGAATTAGGAATCAATGAAATCATCGATACTAACTTTACAGCTGACTTAACTATCCTTGAAGAAGGAACTGAATTTATTGACCGTCTTCAAAACGGTGGAGTATTCCCAATGTTTACTTCATGTTCTCCGGGCTGGGTTAATTACTTAGAACTATACTATCCTGAATTCATTCCTAATTTATCAAGTTGTAAATCTCCTCAACAAATGGCTGGCGCTTTAATTAAGACTTATTACGCTGAAAAACTAGGCAAAAAACCAGAAGATATTTATTCTGTTTCTATTATGCCTTGTGTTGCTAAAAAATCAGAAGCGAAGAGACCTGAAATGGGTAGAGATGGATATAGAGATGTCGATTTAGTATTAACAACAAGAGAAATTGCCAGATTAATTAGACATAGAGGAATTCCATTTAAAGATTTAGAACCTATTAGACCATTTGGCTTGTTAGCTGAGTATACAGGAGCTGGTAACATCTTCGGTGCTACTGGTGGTGTTATGGAAGCGGCTTTAAGATCAGTAACTGAAATATTAGAAGGGCACTCTACTCCAGTTGATTTTACCGAAGTAAGAGGCTTAGACAATATTAAAGAAGCTACTTATAATGTAGCTGGAACTGAAGTTAATGTAGCTGTTGTTCATGGTGGAGCAGCAATTAAAGAATTCATGAAAAGATTAAAAACAACTGATAAACAATATCATTTTGTTGAAATTATGGGATGTACTGGTGGATGTATCAACGGTGGTGGACAACCAATCGTTTCCGCTATCAACCAAGAAAAATATGATGTTAGAGCCTTAAGAGCGAAAGTATTATATAATATTGATGCAAAAGCTGAATTTAGAAAATCTCATGAAAGTGAAGCAGTTAAAACGGTTTATAAAGATTTTCTAACAAAACCAAACTCTCACAAGTCACATGAGTTATTACATACGCATTATAAAAAACGTTCATTCTACGACGTTAAACTAGATGATTAAAAATTAAATATAAAAATTCTGCAGATTTGAACGAAAATAAATTATAACATCGTTTTAATATCCGCAGTTTTTATTATATAATGTATTTGGCTCAAAAAGAGCTAAAATATAGGGGGATTTATATGAAAAAAACTTTAACAATATTACTAAGTTTTATAATTAGTTTAGCCTTAATTGGTTGTTCAGCTAATTATGACGAACCGCTAAAAGTAATTGTTCCAAATGGAGCTCCTGCTTTATCACAAATATTCATGCAGGAAAATGAAAACTATGAAGTAAGTGTAGTAAATGGGGTAGATCCATTAGTAGCTGCATTTGGTTCAGGATCACATGACTTTATCTTTGCGCCAACTAATCTTGGAGCCAAATTATATAATTCAGGAATTGAATATACATTTATAGCCGCTATTACATTCGGTAATTACTATTTAGTGAGTATGGAAGATAACTTCACAATTGAATCATTAGAAGGAAAAGAAATAGTAGTATTTGGACAAAATGCAACATCAGATATCGTATTAAGATATGTATTAGAAGAAAACAATATAAGCGCAACTTTTAGATATGTTGACTCAGTTACTACAGCTAATGCTGAATTTATATTAGATAATGATATAATAATACTATCAGCTGAACCATTATTGTCAGTTTTAGCAAATCAAGTGTCGGGATTTAATGCGATTGATTTGCAAGCTGAGTATCAAGAAATAACTGGCGAAGCTAGTTATCCTCAAGCTGGAGTATTTGCGAAAGCATCATTAGACAACAGATATGTAAGAGACTTTTTAAATGTACTTGAAGACTCAGTGAATGCAGTTAACGATGATTTAGATGCAGCAGTTGCAAAAGCGCTTGAATTAGAATACTCATTCCCAGAATCAGTATTAAGAGGAGCAATCCCAAATAGTAACATTGGCTTTGAAAAAGCCAGTAATGTAAGAGAAGATTTAGAAGCATACTTTAACATTATTTTAGAAATGAATGGAGCTTTAATTGGGGATACGCTTCCTGATGACGATTTTTATTTCTAATATATTATATAGATAGGTGATTAATTTGAAAAAAAACGGAATCACAGTATTATCAATATTCTTTTTGTTTTTAGTTTGGCAAGTATCGGCGATGTCTGTTAACTCAGCATTGCTTTTGCCGGGACCCAAAGAAGTCTTGAGTGCTTTTGGAAAAATCTTTATTGAATCAGATTCGTTGACCGTAATACTATTTACAGTATTGCGTTTATTGTTAGGTCTTCTTTTCGCTACTGTACCCGGTATTCTACTTGGGATTGTTGCGGGTTTTAATAAAAATTTTGCCAGTTTCATGACGCCTATTGTTACAGTACTTAGAACAATACCAGTGATTGCTTTAACAGTTATATTGTTAATTATGGCTGGTAGTAAATTAACGCCATATTATATAACGTTCTTTATGTTGTTCCCGCTTATTTATCAAGCGGTATATGGAGCGATTACAAATATTGACAAGGAATTAATAGATGTTTATAAATTAGAGGATAATCACTTCCTCAGCGGGTTAATTCATTGTTATTTACCTTTGATTTCAAGCAATATACGAACAGCATTACTTCAATCTTTAGGTTTAGGCCTAAAAGTAATGATCATGGCTGAGTTTTTAGCTCAGACAGATAATTCAATAGGTAAGGCTATCTCATTTGCTAAGGCAAACTTAGCTTATGATGAAATATTTGCTTGGACATTATTACTAATAATTATTGCAGTTTTATTTGAATTATTAATAAATCATTATCAACCAATTACTGATAAAATTAAAAGAATCTCGAAATAAATATTAGCTATTTATTTTTTATCGAAAATCTAGTATAATGTTTACAATAAGGGAGTAGCTGACGCATGCGTGATTGAATCAACATCATGGCCTAGCCTGGTTTAATTTGAACAGCGAGACTTATGCACATTTGCTGTGTATGAGTCTTTTTTTTAAAAAGAAGGAGAGTATATTTCACATGAACTATTATGATAAGAATGTAAAAGAAATTCTAGAAGAACAATCAATTGATATCAAAAAAGGGTTATCAACAGAAGAAGTACTAAAAAGACAAGAACAATATGGAATGAACGAATTAAGAGAAAAGAAGAAAAAGACAATGCTTCAATTGTTTCTTTCTCAATTCAATGATTTTTTAGTTATTATTCTTTTGATTGCGGCGACAATTTCAATTGTACTGGGAATAGTTGAGGGACACGGTTTAGTCGACGGAATTATTATTTTAGCTATCGTTATCTTAAATTCAATATTAGGGGTTGTCCAAGAACAAAGAGCCAATAACGCTTTAGCGGCGCTTAAGAAAATGAGTTCGCCGATGGCTAAGGTTATCAGAAACGGGAAGCCTGTGGAAATCAAATCTCAAGAGTTGACTGTTGGAGATATTGTGTTATTAGAAACAGGAGATTATGTAGCAGCTGATATTCGTTTATTAGAATCTACAAATCTAAGGTCTGATGAATCAGCTTTAACAGGCGAATCAACTTCGGTTGAAAAGGATGCTTCTAAGGTTTTAAAAGAAGGAACTCTTTTAGCTGATAGAGTAAACTCTGTATACATGTCTACTTTAATTACTTACGGTAAAGGTAAAGGGATAGTTTATAGTATTGGGATGGAAACTGAAATTGGTAAAATAGCAACGATGCTAGATGCTGTTGAAGAAGGAAAAACTCCGCTTCAAAAAACGATTGACGTATTTGCTAAGAAATTAGGAATTATCTGTATCGTTGTTTCTTTAGTGGTATTTGGTTTAGGATTATTACAAGGTAAAGAATTATTTGATATTTTCTTAACTGCAATAGCTTTAGCTGTAGCAGCTATTCCTGAAGGATTAACAGCCGTTATTACGGTTGTACTTGCATTAGGGATGCAAAGGATGGTTAAGAGACACGCAATTATTAAAAACCTTTCAACGGTTGAAACATTGGGTCAAGCAACAGTTATCTGCTCAGATAAGACAGGTACATTAACTCAAAACGAAATGACAGTTAGAAAAGTGTATGATTTAACAAATGAATACGATGTTTCTGGAAATGGATATGCATTAAAAGGTGAAATTCTCTTTAAGAATAAAAAAATGGAGTTAAATGCAAATTTAACTAAAATATTAGAAGTGTGTTTATTATGTAATGATGCAAAAATCGAAAGTGCTGATAAGGTATTAGGTGATCCTACTGAAGGGGCTTTACTTGTGTTAGCTGCTAAAGGTGGATACTCATTAGAAGATTTAGATGAACAGTATCCTCAATTAAATGAATATACATTTGATTCAACAAGAAAAATGATGACTTCTATTAATAAGGTGGGAGATAAAAATCTTGTGTTGACAAAAGGCGCATGTGACCAAATGATTAATCAATGTGATCGCATCTTAATAGATGGTGAAGTCGTAAAAATAACTAAAAAACATATAGATAAAATACTTTCTCAAAACGAAAAATATTCTGAAAATGCTTATCGTGTTTTAGGTTTTGCTTACAAGGAAACAGATACGCCTGAAGCAGATGATTTAGAACAAAACTTAATTTTTGTTGGATTAACAGCAATGATTGATCCACCAAGAACAGAGGCAAGAGATGCTATTGCTTTATGTCATAAAGCGGGTATTAGAGTAATGATGATTACAGGAGACCACTTAACAACTGCGAAAGCAATTGCAACAGAGTTAAATATTTTAAAACCTGGACATATCGCTTTGTCTGGTGAAGATACAAGAAATATGACAGAAGAAGAATTTGAAGATGCAATTATGCACTGTGATGTGTTCGCAAGATCAACTCCAGCAGATAAAATTAGAATTGTAGAGATTCTTCAAAAGAATGATCAGGTAGTAGCTATGACAGGTGATGGAGTAAATGATGCTCCTGCATTAAAACAAGCCGAAATTGGTGTTGCTATGGGTATTACTGGTACTGAAGTTTCTAAAGAAGCTAGTAATATGATTCTTACAGACGATAACTTTGCTTCCATTGTGTCAGCAATTGAAGAAGGTAGAGTTATTTATAGTAATATTAGAAAATTCACTATTTACTTGGTATCTTGTAATATTGGTGAAATCTTAATTATTTTAGTTGCGATGATTTTCAGTAATTTTTTCGGTGGATATATTCCATTAGTGGCGATTCACTTATTATGGATCAATTTAATGACCGATTCATTCCCAGCATTTGCCTTAGGGATGGAAGAAGGCGAACCAGGAATTATGGATGAAGCACCTAGAGATACAAAAGAACAACTATTGAACAAACCTACATTGATTAAAGTGTTAATTCAAGGGCTTGGATTAATGTTAGCCGCTCTAGTAAGTTTTAAGATTGGATTAGTATTAGAAGGAGCTTCTTTAGCGCAAGCTAGAACAATGATATTTGTTACAGTAATCTTTGGTGAGTTATTTAGAACTTATTCAGCGAGATCTGAGACAGATTTTATTGTTCAATCAAATCCGTTTTCAAATAAAGCGGTTAATTATTCAGTATTCCTTTCGATAGGCTTATTAGCGTTATTAGTTTATGTTCCTTTATTCGCAAACGTATTTTCAATTGAAAAATTAACGTTTGTAGAAGCTATTATAGCTATCGTTTTAGGATTTATACCAATGCTATTTGGTGAAGCAACTAAATTCTTAAAATCGAAATAAATCATTTATAAAAGCTTATTTTCTTTATAATATTGAAAATAGATTGTATTTAAGGTAAAATGAACTTTAGAGATGGGGCTGAGTGATATGAAAAATAATGTGTTAAATAATATAAAACTAGATAGAAACGAAAAAATATATAAAGATTTTAGGAAGTTAAATGCAAAGGGCTATTCATGCCAAATAGTATTAACCACTAAAAGGCTCGTTATTTATTCTAAAGGACTCTTTAGAGTTAGAGGAACAAAACGAAAACAAAAACGTATGAATGAAATAGACTTAAATTCAATCCATCGTTTAGAATATTACATTGAATATGTTAAAAACAATATATGGCTAAGATTAATAGGTTTCATATTATTTGCTGGAGCAATGGCTGCGGGGTATGTTTTATATATGGGTATCATAGCAGTACCTGCCTCAATACCATTCTTACCATATAGTAAATATGTTGCGGCAGGAGTAATGGCTGTGATAGGATTAATTCTTATGTTTAATGTTAAAAAGACCTTATATCTTAATATTGAAGCTGTAAACAGCAAGACAACATTAAAATTTGATGTAAATAAATATAACGAATTAGCTATCAGATATTTAGCAAGTAAAATACGACCAAATTAAACGTTCAATTATGAACGTTTTTTTTATTTTTACCCTTTTTAAATTATAAAAAATGATATAATGTTTATTAGAGATAAAATTTAAAAGAGGTGGACTATGAAATTAGATTACAAAAAAACTTTTTACATTGGATTAGCATTTTTCCTTATTACCCTTTTTTGGCAAACTTATGATTCGGTAATTACTAAGATTTTAATCGATAAGTTTGGTTTAAATCAGACTTGGTCTGGTTTTGTAATGGCTTTAGATAATGTATTGGCATTATTCTTAATACCATTATTTGGAACGCTATCTGATAAACAAAAATCAAAAAAAGGAAGAAGAACTCCTTATATTGTTGTTGGTACTATCGTAGCGGCTTTCGTCTTTATGGGCTTGTCATTTAGTGATAATATACAAACATCTAGATTGAGAACTGAAACTAGTGTAACCAGTGATTATCAATTAGTTATTGATATGGAGGATGAGACATCTGGAGGAGAAATTGATTTAGCTGAATGGACAATTCTTCAAACAACAATTGAAACTGAATGGACAGGATTGTTAACAGACGGAATTATTGATCAAGAGAGATTTGATAAATTTGAAGAAGAAGTTATTGATTCAATGGATCAATACTTAACTGATAATACAATCACTCAAGATGAAGAAAATCAATTAAAAGAACTTTACTATGATCACTTAAATCAAAGGGCTTGGATTCAAACAAGTCAATCGCCTGTTGTTTTCATAGTATTCGTAGTCAATTTATTAGTAGCTTTACTAGCTATGGCAATCTTTAGATCGCCTACAGTAGCTTTAATGCCTGATGTTACAATCAAACCATTAAGATCTAAAGGTAACGCAGTCATTAACTTGATGGGTACTTTTGGTGGTATCTTAGCTATCTTGGTATTAACAGTATTTGGATTAGATAAGTTATCTTATGTTAGTTATGCTCCGGCATTTATAACGGTGGGTGTTTTAATGTTAGGATTATTAACTATCTTCTTATGGAAAGTTAAAGAACCTAAACTTGTTACAGAGAGAGAAGAATTAGATGTAGCGTTAGGCTTAACGGAAGAAGCGGAAGCGGTAGAAAAACACGAATCTGTTGAAGCACTTGCAAAAGAAAAACGCAAATCATTAATCTTAATTTTAGCCTCAGTATTCTTATGGTTCACTGGATATAACGCTGTAACTACTAAATTATCTGATTATGCACCTAAAGTATTAGATTTGGGATTTGCAATGCCATTACTAATTGCACAAGGTGCAGCATTAATCGCATTCATTCCAATTGGTATTTTAGCTACAAAAATCGGTAGAAGAAAAACAGTTCTCATTGGTATTATTATGTTAACGGTTTGTTTTGGATCAATTTACTTCTTAACACCTGATACAGCTTCATTAATGTATATCATATTTGGATTAACAGGTATTGCATGGGCAACGATAAATGTAAACTCATATCCTATGGTTGTTGAATTAGCTAAAGGTTCAGACGTTGGTAAGTATACTGGATATTATTATACATTCAGTATGGCAGCTCAAATCCTTACTCCAATTATTTCTGGAGCCTTGATGGACGCTACAGATAGAACGATATTGTTCCCTTATGCAGCATTTTTCGTATTCACATCATTTATAACTATGCTTCTTGTTAAACACGGAGATGCCAAAGTTATTGGCAAAGATTCAGTGCTCGAGAATTTTGATGTAGATATGGATTAATATTTTTTAAAAAAATAAGCAGGATTTTAAAATCCTGCTTTTCTTTGTGTGCCGGGCATGGCACATATCTAGGTGGTGAAAATCCACTGTGGGAGTACTCATCAACTAACCA
>JAEIOE010000053.1 GCA_016342455.1 Mycoplasmatota bacterium
GTCAACTTGTGCGCATTAGCGCATATTACCCAAGAAGCCCCCACTTCAAATATTGATTAAGTGGTGGGTAGTTCACGTTGTGCTATGTAGATTACTACATTTTTAAGGATTCTAAGAGAATTCGTAAAAATATTTACTTTATTTTACCAACGATATTAACTTTAATATTATTAATTATAAACTTCTTTTATCCAATATATTTCTCAGTTAGTATAATTGATAATACCTATTCATTAGGAAATTCACATTGGATTCAATTAATCATCGTAGGAATTTACTATTTCTACATGCTAGCTTTCGTTTTATTAAATCGTAAAAAACATTTCATTATGCGATAACGATATTTTTAATATTCTTTAGCTTACCTTTAGTAGCGATGGTAATACAATCATTTCATAATGGATTTTTCTTTACTTGGAACTCCATGGTATTAAGTTTATTAGTTATTTACATTTTCTTAGAATCAACTAGTGTTGAAAAAGACTATCTGACTAAACTTTTCAGTCGACAAAGTTATGAAAAATATGTTAGTCATATAATAGGGACTGAAAAACCATTCTCAATATTATTTATAGATTTAGATAAATTTAAAACAATAAATGATAAATTAGGTCACTTCGTGGGGGACAAAGTTTTAGTTGAATTTGGTAGAACGCTGGTGAAAGTGTTTAGACCTAATCATATGGTTTCAAGACTAGGCGGAGATGAATTCCTAGTAGTTATTGAAAATGTATTAGTAATAAAAGAATCCATTGAAGCTATATATAAGTTGTTGTCAAAGCATGAAGATGAAGCGATTTCTACTCTAGAGTTTAGTTATGGATATCAGCAATATGAAAAAAACATGACGATTGATGAATTATATATTAAAGCAGACAGAAAGATGTATGAGCATAAGGAAAAGAAACGATAGTAAAAAAAGAGGCAACCAATTGGGTTGCCTTTTATAATAGTTTATTTCATTAAATATTTAAGTCTCTTTTGCGGTAGAAGATAAACAAACCAGTAAAAGAAGATACAATAACAGCGATTGTTATAATAACATATAGAATATCAAAGTTTCCGTTAACCATTTCGGCAGCAGGAAAATATTGGAAAGGTGTGATATATTTTAAAGGTTTAGCAGCGTCTGCTAAGCCAACTAACATACTCACCATAAAACTACCAATTACTATTCCAACAATGATACCACCTGAGCGTTTATAATTTTTTAAAAAACTGGCTAAAACCATTCCAATTGATAAAAAGATTAATTGAGTTAATAAAACACCTAAAGATAAATTGAGTAAAAATGTTCTAAATGTTTCAGGCGAATCACTAAGAACACCAAAAGAAGCCCAACAAACACCCATACATAAAACATTGATTAATACTGTATTGGTAATAGCTACTATTAATTTAGAAAAAATAACTTTTGTCCTAGATACTGGTAATGTAAATAAATACTCTGCGGTTCTATTTTTTTCTTCTTTTGATATAATTCCGCTTCCTAACATTGCGGAAAAAATACAAAGAGGCACATAGATATATATTGATACCAAACTTAAGTATCCAACTGCTGTAGTTAAATCAGGGATTCCACCTATCGCATCAAACAAACCTCCAAAGCTATCAAATATTCCATTAATGTCTGGATCATTTTGAAATATTTCAAATTCAAAAGAAGCTACAAAGAATAATAGACCTAAGGATAGAAACCAGATGATAAGTGATTTTAAATTAGATTTAAATTCATGTCGTATTATATTCATAAGTCCTCCTTATAATGAAGCGATATTTCTTTTAAGATACAAGAAATACGTCGCTGCAAATGAACAAATCATGATAGTAAAAGATATCCATACGATTGACCAATCCCAATGCCCATTAATAAGAATGTAGGCAGTATTAAAATGAGAGTATGGAGTAAGGTATGTAAATAATTCAGAACTTAAAATACTACCAAATGAATTTACAACAAATAATCCAAATCCTAAAGCCATAGAAAAGCTTAGAACAGAAGTTACTTTCTTAATAGAAACAGATATCACAAGTCCTATAGACATAAATGTTAATTGGAAGAAAGGAAGAGAAAGCATCAGCACCATTACATTTCCTATATTAACAGAATCGGTTCCTTTGAAAAGTTGTATAGAAACAACAGAAAGAATTGTTATGATAATATCAACGAATAAAAGACTGGTTAGAGCTGCTAAAAATTTAGACACAATAATCTTAGTTCTAGATATTGGTTTTGTAAATAAGAAATCAGCTGTTAATTCTCTTTCTTCCACACTAAGAATATGGAATCCGTAATTAGAAGCTTGAATTGCAAGAGGAATCATTATTAATCCAATTGTTAAATTGAAGTAACCCATGATTTCGCCTATAGGAAGTTCTGGTATCATTCCGAAAGCTGCTAGAAACTTAGGATCCATAGTATCTATCACAGAACTAAATGCGTTGTCAACGCCTTGGAGTGCTGGGAAGAAAGCCATATAGAATATTAGAAAGCCAGGGACTGCGAGACCCCATATAAGCATCGACCTTAAAAGTCGAGATAACTCAAATTTATATATATTCATCAAATCACCTACTCGTAGTAATGCATAAAGATTTCTTCAAGAGTAGGTTCTTCAATAGTAATATCATTTAATTTCAATGTGCTAATAATCTTAACTATTTTATTGATGTCACCTTTATAAAGGAAAGTTACTTTATCTTCTCTTTCTTTTAATTGACTAACACCTTCTATGTCGAATTTACCGTTATTTAGAGATTTTCCTCTAAATGTAAAGCGTTTATAATTGTCGTTTTTAATTGATTTAATATCTTGTATACTTAAGATTTCACCATCTTTGATAATCGCTACACGATTACATAATTGTTGGACTTCAGATAAGATATGTGAAGAGAATAAAACTGTTGCACCATTCTTATTTTCTTCTCTAATGAGATTGAAGAACTTTTGTTGCATCAATGGGTCTAATCCACTTGTAGGCTCATCTAATATAATTAACTTAGGAGAATGCAATAGTCCTTGAACAATCCCTACTTTTTTCTTATTACCTAAGGATAAGTCTTCAATTTTACGATTTAAGTCTAATTCCATAATTTCAGCTAATTCAATAATTCTAGCAGAACAATCTTTATGATAAAAACTAGCTGAATACTTAAGTAAGTCTTTCACTTTCATTTTATCGTAATAAAAAATTTCGGAAGGCAAGTATCCGATGCTTTCACGAACTTCAGGACCAAACTTTATTGCATCCTTACCAAAAATTGTCACGCTACCACTTGTTGGGTAGATTAAAGATAACATACATCTGATGGTTGTTGATTTACCTGCTCCATTAGGACCAATAAAACCAAAGATTTCACCTTCAACAACATTAAAATCAATATCTTTACAACCTTTTACTTTTCCGTAATACTTTGTTAATTTATTAAACTCAATTACATTCATTGTTAAGCTCCTTAATTATGTGATTATAGTTCTCATTTTATATTACTTTGTATTTTAAGTCAACTCATCTTTATACAATCAAAAAAGGAATAAAATGAATTATCTAATTATATTTACGCTGTTATTAACTTTTTATTAAATAGAGGCTCAATATATTGTGACTTTTTCTTTTTATTTATATAATGCGAGAGTAAAAGAAAAACTTTTAAGGAGAAAATTATGAAAAATAATAATAAAAAATCTAAAACAAGTAGACGTATCATTATTGCTTTTCTTATCATGTTAGCAATTGTATTAACGACAGGGACATATGCTTATTGGGCAACTTCAGTAGAAGGAACAAGTAATGAAGCCTTGGGAACATTAACGATAGGTTCAGCAGATGGTGTTGAAACAAAGTTTATCTTATCTAATGAATTAAACAGTGGAGGAACTTTAGTTCCAGTTGGACAAACTAAAAATAGCAATCAAATTGATGCAGTTGAATCCATTGATTTATTATATAATGTTAAATGGGCTGAATCATCTGATTATACACAATTAGAAGGAACAAGTTCTATAGGAGATGTAAAGATATCTTACAATATAAATATTGAAAATAATGGTGAGATATTAGATCATGAAGATTACATGAATGTATATAGTCTAATACATGTAATCTATGGTAATGAAAATCCAAATCAATTAATTTTAGATGCAGAGGCTAAAACCTATAGTTTCACAGTAACGATGGAAGAACCAAGCAATCAAGTAGAATACAATTTAATTAAGGATTCTGAAATATCAATAGTATTTACTTTTTTAATAATAGATAATAATATAACAACATCAACTGAAAATGTAATTACGGAACCATACATAGATTTATTAGGCGATGATATTGTATATATTGAAATATCCAATACGTATGTAGATGAAGGCTATATCGCTTATGATAGTTTAGGAAATATTATTACTAACACTTGGATGTGGGGTAGCGTAGATACTTGGAAACTAGGAAAATATACAGTTTATTATCAAGGTTATTCAGCTACTGATGAATCATACATAGAATTAACCACTAGAACAGTTATAGTTGTAGATACAACGTCACCTGTGATAACAATTAATAATGATGGAGTTTATAACTTAAAATTAGGATATGACTATATTGATGCCGGAGCTTATGCAATAGATAACTCAACTGAAGAAATATCTGTTAAAGTAAGTGGCTTGGATAAATTAGATGTAAATACTGCCGGAACTTATTTAGTAACATATTATGCACAAGATTCAAGTGGTAATGAGTCAACAGCTACTAGGACAATAATTGTAGAGTAAAAATAATAATCACAAAGAGAATCGATTTTATCGATTCTCTTTATATTTAGCATTAATATATGTTATATTATTTAATAGATGAATAATATTTTCAAGCTATAAAGGAGTGCAAAATGTCAGACAAATTAAATGAAAAGTCAGAATTATATAAAAAAATAGTGAAGTCTTTTCCTGAATATGTTGCTTTTAAGAATAACGAAGGAAAATATGAAATAGTATCTGAACAAGTAAACACTTTATATAAGGATAAATTTGATTCTATAGAAGGACTAACTATAGATGAATTATATTCTAAAGAAGCTGCGATTGAAGTTCGTAGACAAGACAAAGAAGTCCTAGATAAATTGGATAAAGTGGAATCGATTTTTGCAGCGGAAACTTCAAATGGGACAATTATGCTTGATTCTATAAAAATGCCAATTCTAGATGATAAACAAAAAGTTATGGGAGTATTATCTGTTAGTAGAGATATTACAGAACTAATTAGAGTGAAAGAAAAATTGGAAGTTTCAACAAAAATACAAAAAACTGTTATTGAAGTAGCTCAAAGCTTTGTAAGTATGAGTGTTGATAATTTTGATTTTAAGGTATACGATTCTTTAAAAAAACTAGGAGGGGTTATTCAAGCGGATAGAACCTATCTTTTTAAATATAATTTTTTAGAAAATACAATGGATAACATTTTTGAGTGGTGTTCTTTAGGTATAGAACCACAAATAAAAAAACAAAAAAATATTCCGGTTACACAATATTTAAATGATTGGGTCAATTTGCATCGTGCTAATAAATGTGTAATGGTAGCTGACACAAGTGAATTAGAAATAGATTCAAGGTTGTATAATATTTTTATTCCACGAGAAATAAAATCAATATTCACCATTCCTATATTTGTAGAGGATAAGTGTTTTGGCTTTCTTGGATTTGAATCATTAAAAGAAGTGAAGCCATGGAATGAAATAGAAGATATTTTGAAGATTATTCCGGGATTGTATTCTTCTCTTATTAGTAGATATGAAATGTTAAAAGAATTAGATGAAGCTAAATCAGAAGCACATGAAGCTTCTACTATACAAACAGATTTTATTGCGAAAGTAACACACGAAATTAAAACTCCGATAAACGGATTAAGTAATGCCCTTTACTTATTAGAAGATTCAGTTTTAGATGAAGATCAAAGACAATATACAGATATTATGACCTATTCATTGGAAGTATTAAATACGATGGTTTATAATATATTAAATTATTCTAAAATTGAAGCGGATAAACTAATTTATAAAGCTTCAGATATTAACTTGGAAAATGAGATAGTAAAACTTATAAAAATGAATAAGTATATGGCTAATTCCAAAGATTTAGGCATATACTTGAATTATGATTACTCTATTCCTTCCATACTAACAACAGATATAGAAAAATTAAGACAAATATTAAATAATTTTTTACAAAATGCAATTAAGTATACAAATTATGGGTATATTGAGATAAAGATATCTGAAGTAAAAAGAAACAATCCTTATGTGGATATTCAATTTGAAATTATTGATACAGGGATTGGAATTAGTGAGGTAGATTTAAACCATATATTTGAAGAGTTTTACCAAGTTGGAGATATTTTGAACAAAAACCCATCTGGTACTGGACTCGGGTTAACTATTGCTAATGAGCTTATTAGCTTTTTAAAAGGTGAACTAGTTGTAGAGTCTAAAGAAAGGAAAGGGTCAAACTTTAAATTTGTCTTAACTTTCTATTCTCCAAATATAGAGAAAGTAATACCTTTAGATTTAAAAGTTGTATATATTGATATCTCTAATAGTTATCACTCAAATATTGAATCATTAATCTCTACTCACTTTACTTCAGTAGATATATGTAAATTAAATAATCTAGAAGACTATTATAAAAATAAGTATGATGTAATATTTGTCTACACAAATAAAGAAACAGATTATTTAGAAAGTATTGATAATCTAAAACCATTTTTAAACAACTTTGAATCCGGGGCAAAAAAAGTATTACTTTTTGATAATAACAAAGAACAGGTTTACATGGACTCTTTGGATTTATTTGATTATTACTATGAATTACCTATCCGAGTTGAAGTGTTAATAGATGAATTGACTAGTGTAGAAATACAACATAAGGAAATTAAAAAAACGGTTACCCATGATGTTTCTTTTGAAAGTGCTCTTTCTATATTATTAGTTGATGATAATAATATAAACAGAAAAGTAATGGGAAAACTACTTAGGAATATGAATTTAAATGTAACAGAGGCCTCAAATGGTTATGAAGCGATAGAATTTTCAAAAACAAGACAGTTTGACATAATCTTTATGGATATATTTATGCCAGGTATTGATGGTTTTGAATCTTCTAGAAGAATACGAGCTATAGACGGAATCAGTAGTTCAACGCCTATTATAGCAGTTACAGCTAATGATGCTACAGAAACACTTGAGAAGGCAATGCAGTACGAAATGAATGGTGTTCTTGAAAAGCCGCTAAGAAAAGAAAAACTCGAAGAATTACTAACGGAGTATTTTGGTGATATTAGTTTTAAAGCAATAAACCCAGAAAATGATTTGCCTATTTTTGATGAAGTTGAGTTTGAATCATTTTATGATGATTTAGAATTAAGAAAAGATATTATAGAAACACTTTTGGATGAAAGAATTTCAGATATTAGAAAAATTGAAGATGCATACAAAACAAAATCATTAAATCAAATATATAAAGCGGCTCATTACTTAAAAGGATCCTTTACCTATTTATCAGCTAAAAAAGCATTAAAACTCGTAATGACTATTATGGAACTCTGTAATACAAAAAGACTTGATGATGTGTTGAATCTAGAACAATCGCTAATCTATAATTATAATCAATTGATTGAAACACTAATAAAATATCAAAAGAAATAATTGATAAACTGATATAAGCCAGGCATAAATGCCTGGTTTTTTCTATAAAAACAGGAAAAAAAAGAATAGATATTAAATAGATATTAACTAGAGTCGTGATTCATTGACTCTTAAAGCAAAATATCATAAACTGTGAACGAGCTAAACAAATTAGTGAAAAAATCTAAAAAAAAAGAGGAGAAACAAATCATGAAAAACGAAAACAAATTAAGCAACAACACAGGTAAAAAAACAAGAAAAATATTAGTAGCATTCTTATTAATGTTCTCACTAGTATTAACAACAGGAACATTTGCATATTGGGCAACAGCAGTTGAAGGAACAAGCCAAGAAGCAATCGGAACATTAACAGTAGGTTCTGGGGACAACGTAGAAACAACATTCGAATTAACAAACGAACTTAATTCAGGTGGATACTTAGTACCAGCAAAACAAGTAGAAAATTCAAACGATGGAGCAGTTGGAGCAATCGACTTATCATTTGATGTACAATGGTTAGAAGACGAAGCAACATCACAAATCGCTGGAACAGATTCAGTAGGTAAAATCGTAGTAAAACATCAAGTAAATATTTACGTAGATGGTGAATTACTAGATAGAGAAGAAAACGCAGTAATCTATGACTTAGTAAACGTACTATATAACGAAAAGAACGCAACAGAGTTAACATTAGACGCAGCAGCTGAAACATTCGCATTCCAAATCACATTGGACGAACCAGCAGATCAAGCAGAATACAATTTAATCGCAAACGCTGAAATTTCAATCACATTCTCATATAGCATTGATGACACAGCAATCGAAACAACTGATTTAAAATAATTTTTCTTAAAGGAGAGTTATAAACACTCTCCCCTTAATCTGATAGTATGATTAGCCTAAATCGTACTATTAGATTAGGTTTATTAAGGCTTATGAGGAGAAAAATTATGATTAAAACATTAGGCAAAGTTCTATCATATTTTATAATACTAGCATTACTGGCGAATATAGTTGTGTCTATATTTATGCCAGAAAGAAGTATGGAATTATTAGGCTATCGTACTTTTACAGTATTATCTAAATCTATGGAACCAAAGATTAACGTAAATGATGTAATTGTATTAACAAGCGCAAATAAAGAGTCACTAGAAGTAGGGGATATCATAACTTTTTCAGTATATATTCCTGAATTTGAAGAATTAAGTTTTGTAACTCATTATATTGCAGCTATCGAAGAAGTAGATGGTGAAACAATATTTAAAACTCAAGGTGAAGGTAGAGATGCTTCAGAATATGATAACTGGCAAGATGAAGAAGGTAATGCTTACGATATTACATTCAATGATATCGAAGGAGAATACGTATTCAAAATACCTTTCGTTGGAACATTAGCTGTTTTTTTAAGTAATCCAATCTTTCTATCATTAGTAATCATTAATCTAATTGTTCTATATTCTACATATAGATATATAAAATCTGTTATAAAAGAAAAAAAGATAGAAAGAAAAGTAGAGGGTTCAAATTTCTAATTGAACCCGTTCTTACTATGAAATTTTCTATAAAGGAGGAAATCAAATGAAATTCGAGACATTTACTAAATCACAAACACATAGATTACTAAGAAGATACGTCATTGCTTTTTTGATTGTCCTTTCTTTTGTAGTAACTGCTTCGACATTTGCATATTGGGTTGGATCTGTTGAAGCATCTAATGTTGATGCTGAAGGTGTTTTAACAATTGGATATGGTTTAGATGCTGAAACAGAAGTATCTATCAGACCAAACTATTTAGGTAACGGCAGTTATTTAGTGCCTGTTAATCAAATAGATAATAGTACATCAGAAGCAGTGGATAGTATCACTTTAGATTATTCATTAGTTTGGATTGAATCATCAAATACTTCTCAAGTAGATGGAGAAACAATTTTTGGACTAATCGATTCATCAGTATCATACGAAATAATTTTAGAGGGCGAAACTGAAGCTTTGGATATACAAACACATCAATCAATATACAATTTAGTCAATATTGAAGCGTCCATGATGAATACAGAGAAAATACAATTAAATAATTTAGAAGTATCAAAACTTCAATTTACTATTTCATTAGATGAACCGGATTCTCAAACTGATTATGTGTTTATTCAAAGTAGTACCATAAATATTTATTTTACTTTTAGTATAAACACAGAGATTTATGATTTAAATTTAGATTTTACAAATATGACTATGACTGAACTGATGACCTATAATATTGATAGTTCAAGTATTACACAGTGGAATTTTACAGAGGATGGCTTAGAGAATAACATGGCCAACACACGAATCTTCTTTCCAATTACAGTTGATGAATATACACTTACAGTAAATGTTAGTCTTAGCGAAGGAACAAGCGGAGGCTATGGAATCTTATTTGATACTGTTTTAAACGATGGAAATGCTTCTTCGGACACAGGCTATATATTTCAATTTGATAGAGGGTATGCCAGTGGAGAAATGATTGTTAGACCACGTGTTTATGGTAGTGAAAGAAATCCTAGTTGGTCTCATAAGTCAACTGATAATTACTTATTTCCCAATAAAAATGAAGATTCTTCATGGTGGACTGCGACTCACGAAATAAAAATACAGGTTATCAATATTGATTCTGAAACAAGAGAAGCTAGTTTTTATATTGATGATGCTTACTTAGGATCATTTACTTATGAAGATACAATTACAGATGAACAAGTCTATGTTGGTTTCAGAGGATGGGGTTCAAGTTATTCAACATATTATGATTTAAAAGTTGAATAGCACATAAGATAAAGTACTAGTATTATTTTAAATATGATACTAGTTTTTTTTTAATTTAAAAAGCTAGAATGTATTGAATACAAAAATTTAATTTGTTATAATTAGTTTAAATATTTAAAAGTAAAGAGGTCCTATATGGCAAAAATACTAGTAGTAGAAGATAACACAATAATAAATAAAACCATCAGTAGAATGTTGCAAAGTTATGGTTATAAAGTTGATAGCGCATTTGACGCAGAAAAAGCGCTCTTGCTATTTAATTCAAATCAATATGATTTAATTATTCTAGATTTACATTTACCTAAAATGAGTGGCTATACATTTTTACAAGTAATTAGAAAAAAATCAGAAGTTCCCGTAATTATTAATACAGCTTATGCTTCAACAAAATCCAGAGTGAATCTGATAAAAGTTGGTGCTGATGACTTCATTGAGAAATCAATGGATAAGAATGAAATTGTAGAAAGTGTAAAACTATTATTAGATATTAAAGAAAAACAAGAAGAATTAAAGAAGAAGACTTTAGAAGTATATGATTTGGTTATTGATTTTAAAAATCGCTCCCTAGTTAAAAAAATGAAATCGATTGAACTTACAAGTAAGGAGTTTGATATATTAAAACTTTTATTTGATAATCCACGGACAGCTTTTTCAAGAAAACAATTATATATGATTATTTGGGGAGAAGAGTATTCTCCAATATATGACAATACAATAAATGTACATATGAAACGATTAAGAACGAAGATAGAAAAGGATCCAAAAAAACCTTTAATAGTAGAAACAGTATTCAAACATGGGTATCGATTAGGCAAAAAAACAGCAGAAGAGTTAGAAAACAGATTGGAAAGCCAGGCATAAATGCCTGGTTTTTTCTATAAAAACAGGAAAAAAAAGAATAGATATTAAATAGATATTAACTAGAGTCGTGATTCATTGACTCTTAAAGCAAAATATCATAAACTGTGAACGAGCTAAACAAATTAGTGAAAAAATCTAAAAAAAAAGAGGAGAAACAAATCATGAAAAACGAAAACAAATTAAGCAACAACACAGGTAAAAAAACAAGAAAAATATTAGTAGCATTCTTATTAATGTTCTCACTAGTATTAACAACAGGAACATTTGCATATTGGGCAACAGCAGTTGAAGGAACAAGCCAAGAAGCAATCGGAACATTAACAGTAGGTTCTGGGGACAACGTAGAAACAACATTCGAATTAACAAACGAACTTAATTCAGGTGGATACTTAGTACCAGCAAAACAAGTAGAAAATTCAAACGATGGAGCAGTTGGAGCAATCGACTTATCATTTGATGTACAATGGTTAGAAGACGAAGCAACATCACAAATCGCTGGAACAGATTCAGTAGGTAAAATCGTAGTAAAACATCAAGTAAATATTTACGTAGATGGTGAATTACTAGATAGAGAAGAAAACGCAGTAATCTATGACTTAGTAAACGTACTATATAACGAAAAGAACGCAACAGAGTTAACATTAGACGCAGCAGCTGAAACATTCGCATTCCAAATCACATTGGACGAACCAGCAGATCAAGCAGAATACAATTTAATCGCAAACGCTGAAATTTCAATCACATTCTCATATAGCATTGATGACACAGCAATCGAAACAACTGATTTAAAATAATTTTTCTTAAAGGAGAGTTATAAACACTCTCCCCTTAATCTGATAGTATGATTAGCCTAAATCGTACTATTAGATTAGGCGATAAGAAATATATAAAAAAAAATTAAGGAGAAAAATAAAATGAAACAAGTAATGGAAAATGTAAAATTAGGATTATCAATGGCAATTATAGGAGCATTATTATTATATATATCTACAGTTCTATTCATGCCAGAACTTACAGTTAAAATATTTGGATTTAAACCATATACAGTATATACAGAATCAATGGAACCTGTACTTAATGTTAATGATGTTGTAGTGGTTGGAGCATTTGATATTTCTGAAGCAGAAGTTGGAGACATTATTACATTCAACGCTGACATTGATTACAATGGAACAGACGAAGTAATCACACATTATATTTACTCTATTGAAGGTGAAGGTGATGAAATCATCATTAGAACAAACAGATACTTTGATGATCTAACAGAAGCTACACCAGATACATGGTTAATTAGTCCTGACGAAGTTTTAGGAACTTATTCATTCAACATTCCTTATTTAGGATATGTAATTGGATTTATTAGTAGCATATTTGGAATTGTTACAATAGCTGCAAATATCCTTATTATCTTTGTTATAAAGTTTATTAACAAAAAAGCTAGAAAAGAAGCATTAAAAGAATTGGAATTACAAAATCAAACAAATACTATTACTACTCTCCCTCCTGTAGTAAGTATATAAACTAATAATAAAACATAAATATAAGAAGGATTAGCTAAAGTTATGCTAATCCTTTTTGTTTGTAAAAATTTTTATGATTTTCTTGCTAAAAACAATTCCGTTTAGAGGCGAATTTAATCAGCCGTTTATAACTAGAAGTGCTATAATAAAACTCGTGAATAAGACATGAAGGGGGATTACATTATGTTTTTCTTTGAAAATTATACGGTAGTAAATGTTTTAATATTTTTAGCGGTACTAGTAGGATTACTATTAGTGAATGAACTTACAAGAAGAAGTAAGATTCTTTCGATAATAGTATATATAGTTGTTCCAGTTGTTTTTACTATATTTGTTTGGAGAAGTTCTGAAAACACAGAAGGAAATTGGTTTGCGTGGGTTAAATGTTATTCAGCATTAGCTGGTGTAATTGGTTTTATGGCTTTAAGATATATTAAGAAGCTTCAAACTAATAAATACTTTTTATTTTTTCCAGCACTAATTCTAGCAGTTAATATTTTAGAAGCTGTATTTAGAGATTTTGAAGTATCTCAAATGACTGCAGTACTTCAAAATGGATTATTATTAGATGGCGGACCTTGGAACATCATCAACGGAATAGCTGGTATTCTAAATGCAGTTACGATTACTGGTTGGGTTGGTATTAAAGTTGCGAAAACTAAAAGCCAAGATATGGTATGGCCAGATCAATTATGGTACTGGGTTATTGCTTATGGAATCTGGAATCTTTCATATGTATATAACTGTATTCCTGATAGAGCATTTTACGCAGGAGTTGCCCTAATTTTTACTTCTACATTAGCAGCTTTCGTAGGTACAAAAGGGGTTTGGTTACAACATCGCGCTCAAACACTTGCGTTATGGGCTATGTTTACTTTAACGTTCCCAAATTATTCTAATATTGAATCAGGGTTATTTACGATAACATCAACTCATGATGCTGCTCCAAAACTTGTCTTAAGTATTTTAGCGATTATAGCGAATGTTGCTGTATTAGTATATGAAATATATAAAATACGTAAAACAAAGAGAAACCCACTTAAAGAAGAGTTATATTCTGATTTATCCGCATATAAAAATATACTTAAAGCAAACAATCTGTAAGAA
This sequence comes from Mycoplasmatota bacterium, assembly GCA_016342455.1. Classification (GTDB taxonomy): domain Bacteria; phylum Bacillota_I; class Bacilli_A; order Izemoplasmatales; family Hujiaoplasmataceae; genus 4572-104. Next base: position 13,953 of record JAEIOE010000053.1, read on the forward strand.
AGAACACTCGAATTTTGAGTGTTTTTTCTTTGTTATATAATTATTCCTTGAACTTGTTTGTATTATATATTAAGATATTTATTAAAAGAAGGTATAACAGGATGAAAAAGAAGAATAATATACTTAAAAGAATTGTTTTAATAGTAGCGATTGTAGTAATAGTTTCATTTGCTTCACTACTAATATATGCAAGTGACTACCTGCGTACAGAAGAAGCTATGTATGAACAAATAGATTCTTTAGATACAAACGAAGTTACTAGATATGAAGATGGTGATGAAATCAGTTTTACAGTTTCAAATCCAGAAAACAATATTGTTTTTATACCTGGGGGTAAAGTAGAAGTACATAGTTATGAATATCTAGCAATTAGCTTGGCAATGGCTGGTAATAATGTTACGATATCAAAAGCTTTCTTAAATCTTGCGATATTCACCCCTGACTATGCGAAAAGGTTCTTAGAGGACGATTTAAACAATATTGTTATTGGGCATTCTTTAGGTGGGGTGGTAGCCGCAATGCTTAGTAGTGGTAATGATAAAGTATCTCAAGTTATTCTTTTAGGAAGTTATTCTACTGCAGATATATCAGATAAAGATGTATTATTGATAACAGCTGAATTTGACTTAGGATTAGATTTAGATAAATTAGAAGCTAGTTTCTCTAAATTACCAAGTGACTTTGAACGATTTAATATTATTGGTGGGAATCATGCTCAGTTTGGGTGGTATGGATTACAACCCGGAGATGGTACTGCATCGATTTCAACATTAGAGCAACAAGACTTAGTAATCAGTAGAATATTAGAATTTATTGAATAAATGTAAAAAGCCCTAGTTTTTTAAACTAAGGCTTTTTTTAATGAATTTTTTATAAATCGCTTTGTTTCATGATATTTGCAGGTGTCTTTCTTAGTAAGTTATTGATTGGAATTAGTCCAAACAGGATGTTAATTCCGTAGATACCAAGAAAAACGAATAGTATAGATAATCCAGTAAATCGAGTAAGTCCTTCTAGATTAAGCGAAGAACCAGCTGATGTCAATAATAGTATCATCAATAAGAATCCGGTGATACTACTAAAAGTAGTTGTTAAAAGGATTTCAGCTAGGAACATTCTTCCTGAGTTTTGCAGTTTATCAATATAAAAACCTATGATTATTTAAGTATATCTTAATAATCATAGGTTTTTTGCT